>DAINNQ010000292.1:0-3924 GCA_036735825.1 Alteromonadaceae bacterium
CGCTTGTTGTTGCCCAAGAAAATAGCCTTCTAGCAGAAGATTGAGTTTTTCTAGCGGGCTTTCTTGTAATGGATAACAATAATGCACCGCTTTTTGCGCTTTGGTATCGAAATAATAACCGTGACTTGCGTTAATTTGAGTCAATATAGGCTGAAGCTTATCAACTTCTGTTAGTCCTACAACGTCTGATTCTGTTTCGCTCATGTTTTGTTGAAGTAACCAAACTTGTACCACTAAAAGCTGCACGTATTGATTGAGAAAATCTTTCGCTTTAGGTGTGCTGGCGCGATACGTGACAATTTGCTGATCTTTAACTTGCATGCGAGCGACAAGCTCCACGTGGTATGTCATATCAGCTTGATGAAAAGTGATAGGTAAAGTAATGGTTAATTCTTCAGCGTTGTCGGCATTTTTCTGATAAATATAATCAGCGAGAGACTGACTATCTGTAAATAACTTGCTGATCATTTCATCACTGTTAGGTAAATCAGGAAACTTACCCGATCTTTTCGCAGCTAAAAGCGATGATTGATAAAGCTCTTCTATATTTAAGGACAGATGATTTAACGATTCGTTTGTTAATAATTCACTGTTCTGAGCGAATGAATGTTTAGCATGAATAATGGGTTCAAGTACTTCTTGCTTAAATAAATAACTGACTAACGAATCACAATTAAACGGCTCATCATCACTGAGTTGTGTTTCTTGGCTGTCTAAATATAACGACAGATGATTTTGCGCAAAATATCGCGCGGGATGTTGATAAAAACGAATAAGCTGAATGACATCAAGCTGTTTTTGCTCATCCATTTGTGCAGGTGAAATAACTAAATCGTTATCTGTAATCTTTGATGATTCATTATCTAGTAAGTTACCTTCATTGGTTTGAACGTGATTAACCTTGTTTTGATTATCAATAAATTGGTTTTTAACATCTTGCTTGCGTTGATATAAAGCCAGCCATTTCTCATCGAAACCTGCAAATTTACCTTGATAGTTTTTTTCACTGTAAGGTTGCATAGGCAGTTGACGAATATCTTTTGAGTTATCTATCAGCTGCCAACCATAGGCTGTCGCTAAATAATCCATCAGCTCTTTTAAAACGATGGAAGGTTGCTTTTCATTATTATTTTTAATATTTCGCCCTTGATAACTTAAATACAAGGTTTGACGTGCTGAAATGAGTGCTTCTAAAAATAAATACCTGTCATCACCGCGTCTTGATCTATCCCCTAACCTGAATTCAGACATCGACATTAAATCAAAACCCATGGGGGTTCGCTGGCGTGGAAATTCGCCATCATTCAAACCCAGCACAGCAACAATTTTAAAAGGAATACTGCGCATAGGTAACATAGAACAAAAAGTGACTTGCCCAACCATAAACTGCCGCCCTGGATCTGGTTGGCTAAAGTGATTATCTAAAAACTCGCGAATAATCGCTAAATCAATCACTTGTTCAAATTGGGCTTGGTGACAATACTCAACTAACGCATCTATCGCTTGATAAATTGCACTAAAATTTTCTGCGAGCGAGTCATCAAATAAATCACTGATCATGGCATACAAAAATGTATGCCATTGCTGTGGAGTTCGTGCTTGATTGAGTTCTTGAGTAAAAAATTGCAATTGTTCAATCACTAACATTAATTTACCCAGTAATAACGCATCACTTCCTTCTACGTCGGGTAATACTAATTTGTCATCATATAACGCTTGCTGATCACTATAAGCAAAACCTTGTAATAAACGGCTTAAGCCGTATTGCCAAGTAAACTGCTCAGACTGTTTCTCGCTTTGTAAAATTTGACTTTTATGCTGGTGATTGACTCCCCAATGAATTGCGGCATGTTCTATCCAAACAGACAACTTTTCTAAATCATCAATCGGTAGATCAAATTTCGTTTGCATGGCAGGAATACGTAACCAAGCAAGAATTTGGCTAACGTGAAAGCGACTATCAGGTAAGGTTAACAATTGCGAAAAAGCCGCCACTAACGGGTCAGAATCTTTGCTGACGCGATCCGCAATCGAACATGGCAAAGGTGGAATATTATTATCAAGATCTTGCCAGCCTTGAGCAAAAACTGCATTAACATATGGCGCATATTGCTCTACTTGCGGACACATCACTAAAATATCTTTAGGTGTTAAACTTGGGTCTTGGTTAAATTGATGTAGCAGCCAATCATGTAAACCTTGCACTTCTCTAAGCGCACTATGAGCGCTGGTAATGATGATAGAATCATCCTTCAAATCGCGTTTATCTTCTCTGGCATCAGTTAAGGTTAAAATATCATTTTGAATATGCTGTAAAACACTTATATCATCAGATACTTCGTTAGCTTCTTCGTCACGCAAATTGCTATTGCTATTTAAGTTGTTAAAAATACTGTCACTAACATTTTCACTAAACGCATCAATATTAATTGTGCTGTATTGCTGTAATAACGCTAAAAATTCACGACCTTGTTGACCTAAGTTAGCCAATAATGGGTTACCAACAGACTCGCTAAACGCTTGATGATTGTCGGTCCACTTATCGAGTAATTTAATCGCTTGTTTTTCTGAAACAATATCTCCCCAGTAATTAAAACAAGGGTTTAAGTGAAAAAAATGAACTTGGGTCACTTCACTGAGCTGATTAATAAACGACAGCCACATGGGTGCCATGGCATTAATACCAAAAAAGCAGATCCTTTTCGGCAATATACTTTGAGCATTGGGCAGTTTTTCAATAGCAGATTGAATTAACGCTAAGGGATTATAAGCTTGTTCAGCCGTTAACAATTGCCATAATTTCGCTTGCCATTTTTGCGCTTGGTCGAAATTATCTGACACACTTTTTGTTGCTATCAAATTATCGTGTTGCCAACTATCAATCCAATCAGGACGAAACACTAAATATTGCTCAAATAAATCGGCTAATTGGCAAGAGAGTTGATAACGTTTTACATTTTCTTTTGCAGAAAAAAGAGATGAATCATTAGATAAAGAATGAGTTAAGTCTTGTGTTGATATTTGTGAGCTTTTAGCTGTTTGCCAATATTGAGTTACGGGTAAAAAATAATCATCTTGGCAAACTTTTTCATCAGCAAGTAATTGATAAATTCGCCAACAAAGTGCTTCTCGTGAAAAAGGAGCTTGGTCGATGTTTTCTTCAGTGTTTACAAGGTTTCTCAACAACTTCCAAAGGTATTGCGCTGGTAACGCGTAATCGATATTAATATGAACACCGCGCTTATTGGCTAAAGACATGCTCAACCAATGCTGCATGCCCGCATTTTGAACAATAAACACTTCTTTGGTAAATATAGGTAGTGGAGAAACTTGTTGAATTTTATCAACAAGGGCTAACAAACTTTCCATTTTGTTAGCCGGATAAAGGTAGATCAACAGCTAGCCTTTTTTGAAGAATTTATAATGTGATAAATTTAATCACATCAGGTTGCAGATCACTAGTAAATTAACGGATAAAATCTAAATGGGTTTGATAAAAATCGCCAATAACGGGCAACATGTAACGTTGATTATTTAGCGCATGAAATATTCCAACACACCATGCCATAAATAGAACAACTACTAAGGCCCAACCGATCAAAGGAATAAATGCTAGCAAGGCGCCAGTAAGGATCAACCCCAATGATTGGCGTAAATGAAATCGCGCTAACGCCGACTTATGATTGCCGTAAATTAGCGCAGCAACTAACCAACCAATAATGGTTAAATAACTTAAAACTGAGACTATTTTAACCATATCATATTGCAACCGACTATCTGACTGATAATGCATAATTCAACTCCCATGTTAATACATCTCATTAATCATAAATTTAGTTAAAATTGTTAAACTGAGCAAATTACCTTTGTGATGAACACGTTAATTTTTAAACAGTTTCCTCATTATCTTGTTGATAATAATAT
>DAINNQ010000293.1:0-3919 GCA_036735825.1 Alteromonadaceae bacterium
CATTAGAAGTATATCGATAAATAGACTACTTGACTCTTTCCTTGAAAAGCTCACAATGAGATTAAGCGTACAATCAATGTCTACTATAACAATTATAATTATGTCGAATAGTGTTGAACAATTAAATGCCGAGCTGAAACAGCTTATTGAGAACTCAAAGCAAAACGAAGTTATTGCTACTAAATTATTTGAGATTGAAACTGAAGTACTAGCTTGCCAATCAAGTGAACAGTTGCTCAAAATTTTGCTCGACTCGATTCAAGAGAAATTTAACTTATCTGGCATTTGTTTACTGTTAGTTTCACCTACGCCAATCAATTACCTAATGCACAGTAATTTACATTCAGAATGGCATGAAACGCATACTCAGCACGTATCATTAAGTACTTTAGAATATTTTCATAGTAACAATAAACCTTATTTGTCGAATGAAATTCGACATCTTAAATCAGTCATTCCAAGTCATCTATTACCTAATACGCGCTCAGTTGCCTTAACACCTGTCAAACTAGAAGGAAAATTATTTGGAAGTTTACTGTTTACCGATCACGATGAAAGCCGCTTCACCGAACAATTAGGCACGTTTCATTTAGAGCAATTAGCCGTCAGAGTCAGCTTATGTTTATCCAATGTGTTGATTCGAGAACAACTTGAATATATGGCTAATTATGATCGGCTAACGGGTGTTGCGAATAGACGGTTGATGGAAGAAACCATCAACGAAGAGCTTATCCGTCACAAACGTTACAATGTACCTTTTTCATTATTATTTATTGATTGTAATAAGTTTAAGCAAATTAATGATACATACGGTCATGACTGCGGAGACAAAGTTCTCGCTTATGTTGCTGCCCAATTAAAAGAACTGATCAGAGAAAATGACCGATGTTTTCGCTATGCAGGTGATGAATTTGTTGTCGTTTTAGCAAATCAAAACTATCAAGAAGCCGTGTTGGCCAGTAAGCGACTTTGCCAATTTTTTATCGACAATCCTATGCCACATGAAGATATACAGCTGCCAATCACCATAAGCTGTGGAGCAGCAACCAGCGATAACACTAAAAATATGGATGAATTATTAAAAAGTGCAGACCAACAACTGTACTTGCACAAAAAAATGACCGAAACTCTTTATAGTTAGTGATGTTTTTATCGATAACTTAGATGATTTGAATAAGGTGGTTTGGTAATTTTTTATGATTGTTGAAATCGAAATATCAGAGCTTATTGTTGGCCATTATGTGGTTGATATTGTAAAGCAAAAAGAGCACTTTACCTTAACAACAGCTAGCCATATTAAAAATGAATTGGTTATTCAAAACCTTATCGCGAAAGGTGTTGAAAGTGTATTAATTGACACGTCAAAAACTAAATCCATCAAACCGCAATCAGAAACAGCAGAAGCGGAAAAAAAACCACCCATCATCTTTGAAGTTCATAAAGCGAAAGAAATTTTTAATCACTCAAAAGAAGTTCAGAAAAAAGTATTTGCTGACGCCCAGCATGGACGAGCGCTTGATTTGGCGCCTGTGATAGATATCACCAATCAAACCATTGAAGAAATTTTCAAAAATGCAGATGCGCTAGCTTGCGTGATCAATATTAGAAATAAAGATGAATACCTTTTTGAGCATTCAGTTTCTGTTTCTATTTTAATGACAATTTTTGCTCGTTTTTTGAAAATTGAAAAACCTATTGTTCAGCAATTATCTATTGGCGCTTTTTTACATGATGTTGGCAAAATCATGATCCCAGAAGCCGTACTCAATAAACCTGGAAAATTAACTGATAAAGAGTTCACCATCATGAAAACTCATGTTAATCATTCCATAGAGATCATTGAAAAAACACCTGGAATATCAGCACTTAGCTTAGAAGTTGCCGCATTACATCACGAAAAGCTTGATGGTAAGGGTTATCCTTTTAATATTCACGGAAGTGACATTTCCACTTACGGTAGAATGATCGCTATATGCGACATTTTTGACGCTCTCACCGCACACAGGTGTTATAAAGATGGCTATAGCCACGTTAAGGCATTTAGCATTTTACGAAGTTTAGCTGAGCAGAATCACTTAGATACACGACTAGTAGATTTATTCATAAAATGTATGGGCGTTTACCCCGTAGGTTCATTAGTGGCGTTAAATTCTAATCGTCTCGCTATTGTTGAGCAACGCAATCCTAACGACCCGATCAATCCTAAAGTACGTTCTTTTTATAATTCAGAATATCATCACTATGTGATGACAGAAGATATAGATTTATCAAAGCACGATGACTTTATCGTCAAAGGCGTAAGAGCCGATGATTTTGACTTGGATATGAGCAAAATCATCGAATTCTTATTAATGGAAGGTTAGCCTAATCATGATCATGATTAGGATTAGGATTAGGCATTATTTTCTAAAATCTACACCTGTATTCGCTGCAAAATAACTAAATAACGTATAAATAGTTGTCGCTTGCTTTAACGCTTCTGGTTCAATTTTGTCTAACGTGTCATTTTCCGTGTGATGATAATCAAAATATCGTGAACCGTCTGGAGCAAAATTCATGCTCGGCATGCCTAATGCGCTTAACGCGCCCATATCTGATTGCGCTTTAGCATTATTGTCAGCCGACAGCTCAACACCTAAAGGTGATAGCACATCTGCTAATGCTTTAATTGCCACGCGAGATTGTTCGCCAACACCCGAAGTCATTTTATAAATGCTGCCTGTACCAAAATCCCATTCTGCGCCAATAATATGGTTTTGCATTTCGTCTTTATGATCTATCACATATTGCTTTGCACCCAATAAACCCACTTCTTCAGCTGCAAATAAAATCACTCGAATGGTGCGTTTTGGTTTTTCTGGTAATTGGGCAATATGATGAGCTGCCGCCATCACCATACCAACGCCCATACCATCATCTAACGCACCAGTACCTACATCCCAACTATCTAAATGCGCTCCAATGGCGACAATTTGCTCTGGAAATTCACTGCCTGTGATCTCGCCAATCACATTAGCAGATTGCGCGACAACTTTTTCATCAAGCTGTGGTGTTAATTTTAAGAAGAAACTGACTTCTTCGCCTCTACGTAATTGATTCACTAACATGTCTGCATCAGGATTAGAAATAGCAGCAGCTGGGATTTTCGCAATACCGTCTTGATAACGCATAACACCTGTGTGAGCAATTCGATTATTATCCGTACCCACTGAACGAATAATTAATGCACTTGCCCCTTTTTGTGCCGCAATTGACGCACCACCTACTCGGGCACCAACAGCTTTACCATAACCTTTGCCATCAATATGCCTTTCCATTCGGTAAGACACGAACGCTATTTTGCCCGCTAAACTATTATCAGGCGCGGCTGACAAATCGGCTAATGTGTCAAAATGAGCAACGTTAGCGGTTAACCCGTGCTCATCAGTTGCCACTGAGCCACCTAAAGCAATTGCCACTATAGCTTGCGGATAAGGCGCTAAGATTTTAGCTTGAGCATCACCTCTGCGCCAAAATGTGCCCGTAACAGGTTCTGTCCACACTTTATCAAAACCCAGCGCATTCATTTTTTCAACAGCCCATTTAATCGATTTTTTATCTCCTTCAGAGCCCATCAGTCGATGGCCAACTTCAGTCGTTAATGATTCGATCAATTGGTAAGATAAATCTGATTGTAAAGTCTGCTTTTTTAATTGTTCTAACTCCTGCTTTTGTGTCGTTGTTAGGACATCAGCTGAAGCGCTAAACGTTAAAGAACTCCCGAATAACATCAGGGCTGACAGTATGCTTGTGCGTTTGATTAAGGGGATTTTCATAAATATTCCATGGTTATTATTATATGAATGAAAGTTTACTTTACCGTATAGTTGATAGAGTCACTTCCTAGCATCAATATTTTGAAGCAAGAGTATTAGTGTGT
>DAINNQ010000294.1:0-3906 GCA_036735825.1 Alteromonadaceae bacterium
AGCTTTAATTGACGCTAAATCGAAAATTAACGTCATAATTTCAGGAACAATGCCCTTTTGAGGGTGCTCAGCAATATAATAAGGAAACCAAGAATCTGAGCCTGTTGGGGAATATTTTAAAATTACCTCTTCAGTTTTATGCTCAGCTAACACGTCACGCTCATCAGAATTAAACGCATTGACAGAACAAGCATAAACCCATGTAAAAACAACTGCTGTAATAGACTTCAAGCGCATTTTTCGCCTTTTAATAATAAATCGATTTAACACTTTAAGCATAGATGAAGAAAACGCAGAAAACACCAAAGTAGTATAAATGACAAAATAAACCGAACTCTTATAGCTTCTCTATAAAGGTAAAGACAAAGTGACTTGCGCACCTGTTTTTTCAGCATTATTGATGATTTTAATTAAGCCGTGATGATTAAACATAATTTGCCGACAAAGCGCTAAACCTATACCACTACCACTATTTTTGGTGGAGTAAAAAGGCACAAACAAATTATCTAAATTGGCAATACCACCACCATGATCGGTAATAACAATATGCTGCCATTGCCCTTCTTGTTCGCTGACAATATCAATGATTTGTTGTTCTTTTTCTGTCATAGCCTCAACAGCATTTTTAAAGATATTAATCAGCACTTGCTCAAATTGTGCTTTATCGGCAGTAATAACGACATCATCACATTCACTGATATTAAACTGACACGTAGGATAAAAAGCGGCAATCGTCTCTAATAAACTTTTTAAAGCAAATGTCGATTTATTAGGCACAGGTAAGTGAGAAAGCTGACTGTAACTGGCGATAAAAGTACTTAACGATTCTGCCCGTTCATTGATTATCGTTATGCCTTCTAAGAGCGATTGAGTACTTTTTTCATCGAGAGTTGGGGCTGAATCTTCATGTAAAGATTTTGCTAATTTTTGCTGCATAGACTGGCTGATTGCCGCAATGGGCGTTAAAGAATTATTCATTTCATGGCTGAGCACTCTCAGTAAACTTTGCCATGCTTTTCGTTCTTTCTCCATCAACAAGCGTTCTGCATTCGTCACTAAGTAAAGTTTATGCCGTTTTCCTTCACTTAAAAAAGATTCTTTAAAAAGAAAATGCTCGCCCTTAACTTGTTGATGGTTAAACTCGATAAGCCCAGTTTGGGCATTTTCGATTAATGCCCCTAATTCAGTCGCATTGAGTTTAATATTTTTATGCGCGATTACGTTTTTATGTGCGGCATTATGTGTGGCATTGTTTGTCAATATCAGTTTATTCGCAGACGCATTGGCCATCACCACATGGCCTTGCTCATCTGTCGCCAACACCATCGCATCCATCTGCTCCATAATGCGCTCTAATAATAACCGAGATTCTTTCGCTTCAATTTTGTGACTAGCCAAGGTTTCAGCCAAGCTATTGATCAAGTTTAATAATTCTTGATAAGCGCGATTGGTTTGTAATCGTCCGCGCAAGCTATAATCGCCGTCAATCATTGACTCAATAAGATTAGCCAAAGTACGAATTTGATATTCTGAATGCTGCTTACTGGTCACCAGCGCATAAATTGACAACAAAGCTAACACAATCAATATAAACGCAATCAAATAACCAGAAGTATCAGCAACAAACAAGGCTGATGCCGTGATCAAATAGCTGACTAAACAAACAAAAAACATGAGTTTTTGCTGATCATTCCCCTTAAACGCAGTGACTTTGTTGACCTTGTCTTTAGAGAATTTGCTTTTGACGAAGTTAATCCAGTGCATATTTACTCAACCGACGATAATAACCACTTCGGCTCAAACCTAACGATTTTGCCGTTTCAGTTGCGTTACCTCGATGAATTTGTAAGCGTTTGATGAGCGCCTTTTTCTCAATGTCATCTAAGGTTAACTGGGGATCGTCCAAGGTTTCGGATGGTTCACTTTGCGTTGAGATCATCAGCTCTGATGCTTCAATTTGAGAGTGTTTACAAGTAAATAACGCGCGTTCCATTAAATGACTAAGCTCGCGAATATTGCCAGGCCAATCATACTGTTGCAGCTTAGTGATGGCTGATGTAGAAAGTTGCGGACAAGGTCGATGATATTTCACGCTGAACGTTCGTAAAAAATGATCCGCTAATGCCGGAATATCATCGATACGCTCACTTAAGGACGGGACTCTGAGTTCTATGGTATTCAAGCGATAATACAAATCTTGACGGAAACTCTTATCGGCAATGGCGGCAAGTAAATCACTATTCGTTGCTGAAATAATACGGACATCAGCATGTAAAGACTTACTGCTGCCCACCGCTTCAAATTTTCGTTCTTCTAAAACGCGTAATAATTTCGCTTGTTGGGCAAGTGGAATATTGGCTAATTCATCTAAAAATAACGTGCCTTGTTCTGCTATTTCAAAACGGCCAATACGATTTTCTTTCGCGTCAGTAAACGCGCCTTTAACATGACCAAACATTTCACTTTCAAACAAAGATTCAGGAATTGCGCCCATATTCACTGGAACAAACGAGTTACCCGCGCGGTTTGACACGCTATGCACGTATGACGCTAACATGCTTTTACCGGTACCATTATCTCCGGTCAGTAAAATACTCATATCACTTTTTGCTAAATCGTCTAACGTGCTGAGTAATTCTTGCATAATGTGAGAATGGGCGATGATCCCGTTGCGATTTTCAGGATGCGCTTGCGCTGTTAGCCATTTATTTTGCTGGCTTAAACGTTGCGCCATTTTGTTTGACTTAGCTAATGCTAGCTGGGTATTTATCGCACTTAAAATCCGTTCATTTTTCCAAGGTTTTTGAATAAAATCATGCGCGCCTGCTTGCATCGCTTCAACGGCAATATCGATAGTTGCCCAGCCAGTCATGACAATAATGGGAATATCGAGCGCTAGATTTGTAATAGCCGACACAAGCTGCAGGCCTTCAGCGCCCGATGTCGTGTCTTGCTGAAAATTCATATCCAACAAAACCAGATCAACATTTTGCATTGCTAAATTATCAAGCACAGCTTGCGGCGTGGTTACCGCCAAAATATCAAAACCCTCTTCAGCTAAAACATATTTTAAACTGGCAATGATGTTGATATCGTCGTCGGCGATCAGTATTTTTTTATTCACGAGGTGTCTTAGTTCCTTGGCTTGTGTTCACTGTAAGGAAAATTAGTTCACTGAACAAGTCATCATGCTGAAAAACAGATAAAAAGGCAGGTAATGTAAAAATACCTGCCTAACATTTCATTGCTTTTTATCGCATACAAAGTTAATAGTTTTTGCTAGTTACTCATACCTGAGCGCCAAACTTGGTTCCATTTTAACCGCACGTTTTGTCGGTGAATATATGGCAAACATAACCACCACAGATAAACCTATAGATACAATTAATGCTTGAATAAAATACATGTAAATCGGAAAGATTTCGTCAGTAAAGTGATGAAAACCGTATGACATCAAAGCAAATAAACTTAACGCTAAACCCAGCCCAATAATTAACTGCTTTGCTCCTTGTCTTAAAAACATCTGAATGATGGTTTTATCACTTGCCCCAACCGCACGTCTAATGCCCACTTCATGGGTGCGCTGAGCAACAGCATTTGCCGTTAAACCATATATCCCCACTAATGCTAACAACAAAGCAAAGAACCCTGTACCAAAGGTTATATCAGAGAGCAGTTCCATAGATTCGCGCATCATATTGCGATTTTTCTCAGCGGGTTGCACTGAATAAGTTAACTCAATTGAGCGATCTGTTTGAAACATTGCTTGATAAAAAATCTCTTCCGTGTTTTGTGCATTAGGTAAAACTCGATAATAAAAAATTTGGTACGCATTAATAAATTGCGAACCCGAAATATAAATTTCATCTTCGGTATCTAATCGGCTGAATAAGCTGCGAGGATTCA
>DAINNQ010000295.1:0-3905 GCA_036735825.1 Alteromonadaceae bacterium
GTCTACACACGGTGTATATGAAACCACGATTGCAGAAATTTGTCATATTGTTCATGAACATGGCGGTCAAGTTTACCTTGATGGCGCTAATATGAATGCACAAGTTGGTTTAACGTCTCCAGGTTTTATTGGTGCTGACGTTTCACATCTTAACTTACACAAAACCTTTGCTATTCCTCATGGCGGTGGTGGCCCAGGTATGGGGCCTATCGGTGTTAAAGCACACCTTGCACCATTCTTACCTGATCATGCACTTGTGACCGTAAATGAAGAAACCAAAGGCAACGGTGCGGTTTCAGCAGCGCCATTTGGTAGTGCGGGCATTTTATGTATTTCTTACCTTTACATCGCAATGTTAGGTAAAAAAGGCGTAACTGATGCAACCAAATATGCGATCACTAACGCAAACTATCTTGCTAAGAAACTCAGCCAACATTACCCAATTTTATACACTGGTAAAAACGGCCGTGTTGCTCACGAATGTATCGTTGACTTACGCCCATTAAAAGAAGCGTCTGGCATTACTGAAATGGACGTAGCAAAACGTTTAATGGACTATGGCTTCCATGCACCAACGATGTCATTCCCAGTAGCCGGCACATTAATGATTGAACCTACAGAGTCAGAAGCTAAGCCAGAGCTTGACCGTTTTATTGAAGCGATGACCTGTATTCGTGACGAAATTCGTAAAGTAGAGCAGGGTGAATGGACATTAGAAAACAACCCACTTCACAATGCACCGCATACGCTTGCAGACATCACTGATACATGGGATCGTGGTTATTCAATTGCAGAAGCGGTATTCCCAGTACCTGCGGCAGCTGCCAATAAATTCTGGCCAACAGTTAACCGTATAGATGACGTTTATGGCGACAGAAATTTGATCTGCTCATGCCCGAGTGTTGATACGTATAAAGACTAGTAACTAGTTGATATAGAATAATAAAAAGCGAGCTAATGCTCGCTTTTTTGTTTTCCATACCATCTAATCTATCTATGCCACCGCACGTTACTGTTCATCCATGAACATAATCCATATGCTACTTCACTTTCCTGGCGTCCTACCAGCAATAGCTGATATTAATGATCCATTCAGATATTTCTAAGCAGGGGTTATGCTCCGTTCAAATGTTGTTTGTAATTTCGCTGATTGTTGTTTTGGAAGCTGAGGTTACAACGCGTGATAAATTTGCATAGCGTTCCAGCCAACAAGCAAGGCAATGGCATAACTTAATAGCGTGCCTAACATCATGTATTCAGTTAATTTCATGTCTTTGTTGTTGGTTAAATCGCCGAACCTAAATATTGTTTTGGTGGCAACTAAAAAACCAATGCCTGAAAATTGTCCCATAAAAATAAAAGAAATCGCTAAGCATCGTTCAATGTAGCCAATCCATGCCCCTGCAGAAATTAATCCTATGTTGTTATTTTCTTCTGTTGGTGATTGATTAGCTAAATTGTCAGTGTGTTTTTTAAGGGCTATTCCTATGACGATAGACGCAGGTCGGCACACTAACAGATAGGCCATGGCGATGATGATATTTTTAGCCGTAAATAACTTTGCTAAAAATATGCTGATGTCATTGAGGTTAAAGCCAGATAAAACCAGCCAGACACTTGTGATGATCAACAAATGAATGATTTGGTCAATGAGAAAGTAGGTGAGGTTCGCTTTTTGATATGACTTCCACCAGTCAGTTAATAAATGCGTTATGGCAATAACTGCGATGGCTACACATGCTTGTAAAATAGGGTAGTCTAAAATTATAAACACAACAGTGTAGAGCAATGTGTGCACTAAAACATGCTTCCATAATCCTTTTGATTTGATGTGTTCATTGCTGCGACTTTGTATCCATTTTAGTGGCTGAAGATAAAAGTCAGCAATAAAATGGGCGCTTAGGAGCAGTAAAAGTAAGTCCATTACTTCTCTCCTGTCTTTGTATTTTCACTCACTTTATTGTTGAGTGATTTAACGTAGTCTCTTACTAAAAAAGCGCCGATATTTGCGAGGCGGTTGCTGATATTTTGTCGAGTGGTACCAGTAATACCGGCTATTTCTTTATGGCCAGCATAATCACTTTCAATATATTGGTAGAGCAATTCTGCTTGTGTTTTGGTTAATCTATTTAAGAGATGATTTAAGAATTGCGTTAATAAGGTTAGCTCGTTATCAAGAGGCGTATTTGTAAAATTAACCGATATATCTCCACGTTGCGTTTTTTCTAAGCTTCTACCTGAAGAGATAAATACAGGGCCTGATGATGTGTTTGGCTTGTCATCTAATACGTTGTGTGTGCCATAGGCAAGCGATAAGGTGCATTGAATGGGCTTGTCTGACACTTTTGATAAATGCAAAGCAAGTTTTATTAATAAGGTGCATTCAATTGCATGAATGGGGTTGGGAAATTGAATTTGAAATTCATCACCCCGATATATTTCACCCACCGCATGATATTTTTCAAATGCGTTTTTTAATAAGCTTTTTAAACAAGGGATGACATCGGCATATGTGTGGGCTGACATCTGGGTAGATTTAACCAGATCTCCTGTTAATACAGCGATCATAATTATTCACTTTTTGAACAGATTTAAGCAACTATATTTAATTGCTTTTCTATTTGCAACTATATTTAATTGCTTTGTTTGGAGCAACTATATTTAGTTGCTTTTATAGTGAGAGGTTTCAGGTTATATCAAAGGTTTGATTTTACTATTCTTCTTATTTTTCTTCATATTCATCTTCATCGAGAACGACAACTCTGATGATGGTGATCATGTCTTTGGGAACGGTTGGATAACCTAATTTATCACTGTAGCCAACATCAACTTGTGCGATTGCTTCAATAATCTCGAAACCTTCAATCACTTCACCAAATACCGCATAACCCCATGAATTTCCTGGGTCTAAATTACTGTTGTCGTTTAAGTTGATAAAAAACTGGTTGGTGGCTGAATGCGCATCACTTAATTGTTTTGCCATCGCAATCGTGCCTTCTTTGTTTTTCAAACCATTCCCCGATTCGTTGAAAATAGGTTCGTCGGGTTGCACTTCTGAATAATTCGTCATAAATCCGCCTGCTTGAATAAGATAACCTTCTTCAACGCGGTGAATGAGAGTTTTATCGTATTGTCCACGGACTACGTAACCTAAAAAATTATCAACGGTGATTTTGGCTCGGTGTCGGTCAAGCTGCACAACAACATTGCCCATAGAGGTTTCTATTCGCACTTTGGGTGACAAATTAGTTGGCTGAATATATTGCCCTTTGGTATTAGCTGCAAGTGGTGGAAATGATACAAGTATCGCGAAAATGAATAATAAAAATCTGATCACATCAGTACCTTAGGTTAGTGTGCAAAAACAAAAAAACAAAAAGTTAAAGCCGTATTTACTTGGTTGATTGTTTACTTGTTTAATTATGTATTTGGCTGATAATTGTATTGTAAAAATTGGGGGTTATTCAAGAAAACGACAACCAGGCGAATAGAACCTTACAAGTTATAGCGCTTTCGAAGCAATTGATATTCTTCAGTTTGAAGATAATCACTGAGAATAGCATTAAAGGTTTTAAGGTTTTCTTCGTTTTTAAATGCCATTCGATATTGAGTTGTCGGAAAAACAGGATGAAAGGTAAACGTTTCGTCAATATTGTCAATGTTAAGCTTTTTGACAAGATAGATGAAAATATTTTTGTCCATAATCAACACATCTATACGTTCCTTTAAGAGTAATGATGGCTGTTGGCTCTGGTCGGCAACTTTTAAGTATAAAGGACTTGCTTTAACTGCGTTTGCAAATGTCTCACCTAACACTTTATCTGCTTTTTGAAAAGAAGCAATGGAGTACATTGCTAAGTCTTTAATTTCATTGATTTGTAAGTTTTTTTGTTTCAGAGAAATAG
>DAINNQ010000296.1:0-3871 GCA_036735825.1 Alteromonadaceae bacterium
TTGACACCAACTTTTAGCTTGTTGCTCAAGCAAACAAGGCAAGAATCGATTAATAGAATTATCTGTCACCAACACCTCGGTTTTAAAATGGATAAAATAAACAGTTACATCAATATACAAATAAAACCATTAAAACATTAGACATATTATGTCATCGATGTTATTAGTATAACAATGCAAACTCTCTATCAGAGTCTTTGTAAATATATTTGATAACCATAGCATTTTTAAGGGAACTATGGCAGAAATGCAATACACTAAAACGTTACTATTTACGCTTTTAATGATCTTGGTCGGCTGTTCAGATCCCGTTGTCGAGCAAATAGCACAGCAAACACCGATAACGGAAAAAAGAATAGAACAACTTGCCAATGCTTTAGAGCAAGGTCAGGTGCGTAATGCTGCTTTGATCAGCCAATATGCCAATACATTAAGGCAAAGCAAGCCAGAATTAAGTGCTTTAATTAATGAATTTGCCAAAGATGCCTCAACGCAAAGCCCAATGTATAAATCACTTGTCGACAGATTATCAACGGTAAAAAATCAGCCAGATATGTTTGCTAGTAAGCAAGCTATTTTTGAAGAACTACTCAATATTTATCAAGCTGCTGATCCTGTACTTTATTCTGACGCATTAAGCGATCCATTAAATGTTTTGGCTGATATGTCAGACGGAGCCTTACCTCGTATCAACTCATTATCAAAAGCTCAAAGTATGCAAGCCAACAATGCTCAAGATTTTGGGGTTGGCGAACAGCTCATTGGTAACCCAAGTTATGGGCAATGGCAAACGGGTAGTAATGGTATGTCGTTTTGGGCTTGGTACGGCATGTATTCAATGATGGGCGATTTATTTGGCTCCAGAAGAACTTACTATAGTGATTGGGGACGTCATAGAAACTACAGCTACTATAATGATTATGGTCGCACGCGATACAGCTCGCCAAGCCAGTTACAAAAACAAACGCAACTTGATACACGCACTAAAAAATCATTCGCCAGTAAAGGTCAAACCTTTAACAGTGCTTACAGTAAAAATAGAACGGGCTCTTCAAGCTTATCTAGCCAAAGTAAAACCGCACAAACAAGCGCTAAAAAATTTACTTCAAACAGCACCAATAACAGCTCATTTGCAAAAAAATCTTCCTACTCAAAAAACGCAAGCTTTAGAAATAGCTCGAATACAACTTCTCGAAGTTTTAGACGCGGAAAATAAAAGGACGATTGTAAGGAATAACATATGAATACATTATTTGAAATTACCGGGTTAAATGTTGATTTACTCATTTATTTAGCCATAGATATCTCTATTGCGATCATCTTACTTGGTGCAATGAAGTTTGTCTCAGGACTTTCCGCAAAAGTTAATGCCAATGACGAACTTGCCAAAGAAGATAACTTTGCCTTTGGAATAAGTGTTGCTGGTAGTGTCGCTGCCCTTGGTATTGTTTTAACTGGTGCGATCACAGGTGAAAACGCAGAAAGCTATTTAATGGAAGCCATAGGCATGTTTTCCTACGGTTTACTCGGCTTAATATTAATAAAAATCGGCCGAATTTTTCACGACCGTTTAGCGTTAAACGAAATTGATAAAACCGCGCAAATTAAAGCGCGTAATATTACCGTAGGTTTAGTTGATGCAGCAGGTGCCATTGCTACGGCAATTGTCATCAGAGCCGTACTTTTATGGGTGCATGGTTTAGATATTGATACTTTTATCGCGATTATTTTAGGTTTTTTAGTTTCTCAAGCCATGTTAATTTTGGTGACCCGTTTAAAAGAAAAACAATATGCACATAATAATCAAGGTGACAGCTTACAAGAAGCATTCGCTAATGGCCAAATTGCACTTGCAATTCGTTATGCTGGTCAAGTGATTAGTACCGCATTAGCCGTAACAGCAGCAAGTCATTTCTTAACATATAGTGCTGATGCTTTAGTGCCGAATCTGATTGGCTGGTTAGTCTTTAGTGTGATCATGACAGTACTCGTTGCTATATTAACAGCTATCGCAAAACGTATCGTTTTATGGGGCATTAACTTAGTTGAAGAAGTTGATCAACAACATAACATTGGTGTGGCAAGTGTTGAAATGGCGATTAGCATTTCCATCGCACTGATATTAACTGCATTAATGGCTTAATTTATTTTCAAGAAAGTATTTTGAAATACATTCAATGCGCGCAGCTTTAAAACCGCAATTTTTCTGGCACGATGTACTGCTCATTATTACGATGGCAGTACTGGCTGGCTGTGGGCTAATATACGAGTACTTGCTCTCTCATTATGCTGGCAGAGTGCTTGGGGTAATGGAAAGTGCTATCTACACCATGATTGGTTTAATGATAGTGTCGATGGGACTAGGCGCTTTTGCCGCTAGAAAAATCAGCTGCGCTTTTAATGGTTTTGTCTGGTTAGAGCTTATCATTGCATTACTAGGAACAACGGCAATCATGGTCATTGCCTGTTTAATTGCTGCTACCCAACTCCTTCCTCAAATAATCGCTGACACGTTTAATTTACCCCCCGACGCCCTTCCCCGTGGAGGATTTTTTAAACAACTGAGTTTTCTTGCACTAAACACCCCTTATGTCTTTGGATTATTGCTTGGCTTTTTCATTGGTATGGAAATTCCATTAATTGCCAAGATCAGAGAACATATTCATCAAAAGCATTTAGCCAATAACCTCGGCACAATTTATGGCGCTGATTATATTGGAGCTGGAATAGGCGCGGCTATTTGGGTGATATTTTTACTGACCATAGATATCAGTAAAGCAAGTGCGTTAACCGCTGCACTTAATTTAACCGCAGGGTTTGTTTTTATTTTTGCCTACTGGGAAAAATTAAAGTGGCAAAAGTTACTAATTGTTTTACATAGTTTATTAGTTGTTGCCATCATCATTATTTATCAACAAGGTAATGGTTGGTTAAACAAACTGAGCAGTGTGCTTTATTTAGACGACGTCGTTTACACCGACAAAACTCGCTATCAGCAACTGACTTTTACTCAACGAAATATGGGCTTTGAACAAGCGTCGATAATTAACTTTTATTTAAATGGCCGCTTACAGTTTTCATCTGCTGATGAACATATTTATCACAACTATTTGGTCACTCCTGCACTTGCTGGCTCGGCCAGACAAGAGAACATTTTGATAATCGGTGGCGGTGACGGATTGGCGTTAAGGGATGTATTAGCTTGGCAACCTCAACAAGTCACCTTAATCGACCTCGATCAAGAATTAATCGAATTATTTAAAACTCCGAGCAGCAAGCTCCCCATAAAACTGGCTAGCCAAATCACTGCGCTAAATAACAATAGTTTATCTCACCCTAGCGTAAAGCTAATTTACAGTGACGCTTTTATTGCGATAGATGAGTTACTATCAACGCGCCAAGTGTTTGATACCATCATCGTGGATTTACCCGATCCAAGTCATCCTGATCTCAATAAACTGTATTCTGTGAATTTTTACGCTCGCTTAAAACAATTGCTAGCAGGTGATGGTTTATTAGCCATTCAGTCTACCAGCCCATATCACGCAAAAAATGCGTTTATCTCTATTGGAAAAACGGTGGAAGCTGCTGAATTTTTACATGTCGAACAATATCATGACAACGTGCCAAGCTTTGGCGAATGGGGCTGGACCATTGCCGCCAAAATGGGTGCAAGCCCTTCTCAACGTTTTAAACAATTATCACGTTTTCAAGTGCCGCAACCTTGGTTAACCCTACCCATGTTGCTAGGAGCATTCGAATTTTCCGAAAATTTTTATCAAGAAAAGGCAACTATACCCATTAATTACCTTGGCAGTCATTCGCTTTATCAATTACATCAAGAAGCATGGCGTAATCAGCAAGGTTTAAA
>DAINNQ010000297.1:0-3865 GCA_036735825.1 Alteromonadaceae bacterium
CCGCCATATCTTCTCCTAGCCAGTTTAGTTTGTTTATTATTATTTTGAATTAAGTTTTCGATGTTCAGTATATAGATAGTTTCAATTTTAAATAGTGGTTGATTATTCCTCAGAACCAATCTAAAATCCAACATGGAAGCGCTTACATTTATATCATATAAAATCCTAAATGCAATGAGTTATCTACAATATTTAGCATTATTGCAATGGGAATAGCGCCATCTTTCACGTAATTAAACCTATTTAGCAGGAACAAAGGCAGCATGACTTTTTCGTTACCAAAAAACTCTGTGATGACTAAATCATCATTTTTATATGGCGTAGCAACCGCATCCTTTCAAATTGAAGGTGGCGTTGACCATAGACTGCCGTGTATTTGGGATACGTTTTGCGCAACAGAAGGTAAAATTGCTGATGGTTCAAATGGCGACGTTGCTTGTGATCATTACAATCGCTGGCAACAAGATGTTGAATTGATTGATTACTTAGATGTTGATGCCTATCGCTTATCAATTTCTTGGCCACGAGTTATTAAAGAAGACGGCACGGTCAACCAACAAGGCATGGCTTTTTATATCAATGTATTAGATGCATTAAAAGCTAAGGGAATCAAAGCTTTTGTTACGCTCTATCATTGGGATTTACCACAGTATTTGGAAGATAATGGCGGCTGGTTAAATCGTGACACAGCCTATAAATTTCAAGAATATACAGCGCATGTTGTTGAAGCTTTTGGTGATCGCGTGCATGCCTATGCAACACTCAATGAACCGTTTTGTAGTGGCTTTTTGGGTTATGAAGAGGGTATTCATGCCCCAGGTAAAACAGGGCAAGCGAATGGTCGAAAAGCCATTCATCATTTATTGTTAGCTCATGGTTTGGCGATGCAAGTGTTACAGGAAAAAAGCCCAAACACCTTAAATGGCATCGTACTCAATTTTACCCCAGGTTACTCATTAACAGACTCTGAGGCAGATATTGCCGCAACAGCACGAGCAAATGACTATCATAATTATTGGTATGCAAAACCTATTTTTGATGGTGAATACCCTGCAGTGATTGATTTATTAGCGGAAGAAAACCGTCCTGATATCTTTGATGGAGACATGGATGTAATTTCACAACCGTTAGACTTTTTAGGAATTAATTTTTATACCCGAGTGAGATACCAAGCGAGTGAAACGCAATTATTTGAAGAAGTTCGCGTTGAAGGTATACCACGTACTGATATTGGATGGGAAATATATCCTCAAGCGTTTACCGATTTATTAGTCGACTTAAATACCCGCTATAAATTACCGCCAGTGTATATTACTGAAAATGGTGCATCGATTGATGATGTTATTGAAGATGGTGTGGTTAATGATGTGCGCCGTATTGATTATTACAATCAACATTTAAATGCGTTAAATAATGCCATTGAACAAGGTGTTGATGTGCAAGGCTATTTTGCTTGGAGTTTAATGGATAACTTTGAATGGGCTGAAGGTTATTTAAAGCGTTTTGGCGTGGTGTATGTTGATTACCAAACACAACAACGCACGATAAAAGCCAGTGGTTTAGCGTATAAACAATTGCTTAGTGAGCGCCAAGACTAAGATAAAAACGCTTTGCATAAAGCATTAAGAAAAGTAAAACGCAGGTAGTGATAATTACTCGATAAAATAATCGATATAACAACAATAAGGTAAAACACATGCATAAGCTTTCGTTGTCTGAAAAGTTAGGTTACGCAACAGGGGACGCTGCGGCGAACTTGGTTTGGCGCGGAGCGTTAGCTTATTTAGCCGTTTTTTATACCGATACGTTTGGTATTACAGCCACAGCGGCTGCCATGTTGTTTTTAGTGGTGCGTTTGTCTGATGGCGTCACTGATATCATCATGGGAATGATAGCTGATCGCACCAATACTCGTTGGGGGAAATTTCGTCCGTGGATTTTATGGTCTGCCCCTGTGCTAGGTTTATTTATGGTGCTGTGTTTTACCACGCCTAATTTTTCAGAGAATGGCAAATTAGCATATGCCTACTTAACTTACATCGGCTTAACATTGGCGTATACAGTAAATAATGTCCCTTATTCTGCCTTAATGGGGGTGATGACACCGAGCGTCAGTGAACGCACGAGTTTGTCAGGTTTTCGTTTTGCTGGCGCCTTTACTGGCGGTTTATTGGTGATGGGCTTTTTGCCTGATTTAGTCGCTTATTTTGGCCAAGGCAACGACAGTCAAGGCTATCAATATACCATGTATGTTTTTGCTGGCTTATTAGTTGCATTAATGGTGCTCACCTTTGTTAGCACTAAAGAGCGTGTAACGCCAACGGTTGATGAGTCATCAAATTTAGCGACCGAGTTAAAAGACTTAACGAAAAACCTACCATTTATTATTCTGCCTTTATTGGCGATGACATTATTCTTCTATTATCGAGAGCTTTATAGCGGGCTGTTCTTTTTTGCTGTGATGGGCGGCATGTATGTAGTTATTCAAAAACTGATCAATCAATCAACCGATCATATGACCAGAACGCAACGCGATATGGTTGACTTACTCACCAACAAACCATGGCTAATTTTATTGGGTATGGGTTTTTTAACCATGATGTTTAACGGTATCAAAATAGGTGTGGTTGCTTACTATTTTAAATATCATGTCGGTGATGAATTACTTGCAGGTAAGTATTTTGTTGCCTTGTTGGTTGTGTCTATTTTAGGCGCATTAGCAACAAGTTATTGCGCGGATAAATTAGGTAAACGTAACTTATTTATTGCGGTACTGATCATCAGCGGTGTTTTTACCGCAGGATTATATTGGGTGCCTCAAGGTAATGTTGTCGCTATTTTTACCTTAGGTTGTGCAGCAGAATTTTTCGCCGCAATGATGCCGACGTTATTTTTTAGTATGTTAGGTGATTCTGCCGATTATTCAGAGTGGAAAAACGGTCGCCGAGCAACAGGTTTAATTTACTCAGCAGGAACATTTGTTCAAAAAACGGGCGGTGGTTTTGCTGGCGCACTAGTGTTAGTGGTTTTGGCAAGTTATGGCTATGACGGAATGGACCCTTCGACGGTAACTGAATCGTTAGTTGGTATGCAGCTATTAATGAGTTGGATACCTGCAGCCTTTGCTTTTGCGGGAGCAGCGTTAATGTTGATTTATCCGCTTACTTGCCAGTTAAACCAACAAATAGGTCAAGATTTAGTACAACGTAGAGCCTAAAGTTAACAAATTAAATCAGATGATGTGAATTTTGTAATACGCGTAAATGTGTTATTGTTCGCGACATTAGCTAATTAATAGCATTATTAATTGTTTTCAATAACTGTTTTCAAACATGGATCATTTTCAGCAGGAAAATCATGGCCACTATTTATGAAGTCTCTGAACTCGCAAAAGTTTCATTAGCGACTGTTTCACGCGTGATGAATGGCAATGCGCGTGTGAGTGATAAAACACGAGATAAAGTGCTTGCTGCGATGAAAGAACTTGGCTATCGACCTAATACCATCGCGCAATCTTTAGCGTCAAATCGTAGTAACTGTATTGGCTTGTTGGTGTCTGAAATTCATGGTCCTTTCTTTGGGCAGATGATGAGCGGTGTTGAAACTGAGATCAGAAAAGCAGGTAAGCATGTCATTATTACTACAGGTCACAGCGAAGAAGATAAAGAAAAAGACGGCATCGAATTTTTGATCAGTCGAAGCTGTGACGCAATAATTTTGCATGTTGAAGCGGTGAGCGACGACTATTTAATTGAATTAAGTAAAGGCAAAACGCCGATTTATCTTGTCAGCCGTCAAGTTGAGCAGTTGAGCCAAAAGTGTATCAGTTTAGATAATGAATTAGGTGGTTATTTAGCGACTAAAT
>DAINNQ010000298.1:0-3864 GCA_036735825.1 Alteromonadaceae bacterium
TCACTCATTGTCTCTAAATTGTTGATAAAAACATAAAAACACTCAATTTTTTATAAAATTTAACGTCTTAAATTCAGGTTAAACCGAGTGAAATTATTGCTGAGATTATACTGGGCTTCCTCTTGTGCAAATACATAAAAATTTTTGTTAGAAACATCAAAATAATACGTTTGATATTTAGCGCGTCAACGCCATACTGCAGAAAATTTTCTTTAGTTAACACTATGTCAAATACCATCATTGTTATTGATACCCCATCTGATTGGGAACCTTATTTAACGTCTGAGCAAGTCATTACTTTTGAGCAGTATCGTGCTAATCAATACCCTCTTGCTCAAGCAGGAAAAGCGGGAAAAAAATCCCGATTAAGAATTATCAATTTATGTAAAAGTCATGACTACTTATCAATTGGCTATTATTGCTCATTATTAGCGGAAGCTAGAGGGCATAGTGTTATTCCTTCAATAAAAACTTTGAATAATTTAAGCCAACAAGAATTAACCGATCTTGAGCTCGCGTTTATACCGAGTTTGTTTTCAAAAGAAGCACTTTCTTGGAGTATTCCTGAAGCTTTTTCGGTAATGCAGGTCAACATCGTTGCTTATTTTGGTAAAACCTCACAATCTCAATATGTTGAATTAGCACGTAAAGTGTTTGAACATTTCCCTTGCCCTATTTTACGCATTTCCTTGAATTACAATTCAGGGTGGCAAGTGCATTCTATTAAAGCCGGTAGTCCAGACGCCTTAAGTGATATTGAAGAAGAAGAGTTTGCCAATGCACTGGATGAATTCAGTACCAAAATTTGGCGGCAAAAACGTTCAAGTAAAAACTCACGTTTCGACTTAGCAATTTTGGTTGAACCTGAAGAAAAAATGCCGCCTTCTGATAAAAAAGCGTTAAAAAAATTTATTGCTGCAGGAAAATCACTCGGCATTGAATGTGAACTGATCACCCAGAATGATTATTTACGGATCCCAGAATTTGACGGATTATTTATTCGTACTACAACGTCTATCGACAATTTTAGCTATCGATTTGCTAAAAAAGCAGAATTAGAAGGTTTGGTTGTGATTGACGATCCCACGTCAATTTTACGCTGTACCAATAAAGTATATCTCGCTGATTTATTTAACGTTAATCAAGTTAGTGCGCCTAAAACAGCGATATTAAGTATTGCTGAACAAGATAAAATTGACGATATTGTTGCCGACTTAGGTTACCCCTTAGTGATAAAAGTGCCTGATGGTGCTTTTTCAGTTGGGGTAGAAAAAGTGAAAAACAAAAGCGAACTTGATGCTGCATTAGCGAGACTTTTTGCTCACTCATCATTATTGCTGGCACAAGAATACCTTTACACGACGTTTGATTGGCGCATCGGCATTTTAAATCACAAGCCCATTTACGCCTGCAAATATTTCATGGTGCGTAATCATTGGCAGATATATCAACATGGCAGCTCGCGTGTTTCTTCTGGAGGTTTTGAAACTATGCCAACCTTTGAGGCGCCAAAAAGTGTCATTGATGCAGCGATAAAATCGACCAAATTAATTGGTAACGGTTTTTATGGTGTTGATATTAAAGAAATAGATAACAAGGGATATGTCATTGAAATTAATGACAACCCAAGTATAGACAGCGGTGTGGAAGACAAATATTTAGGTGATGAACTTTACGCGATTATTATGAACGAGTTTTTACGCCGTATGGAAGCGCGTCGAAATACAATGGCGTAATATCAAATGAAATGATGGATTGATTACCGTTATCGGAAAATAAAAAAGCTCAGTGGTTTTGTGAATTAACCACTGAGCTTTTTAGTAAAAAAACGGATACAATCACTATGCAATCAGTGTTTCATCCCCTTGAGTTTTTGGTGCTTTAACTGATGATTTTTTATCGGCTAATTTATGCTTTACCGTCCATAAATGCATTAGTTCTAAACCGATAGTTGCGCCAGCAAGCGCTGTGATTTCACTGCTGTCATAACTTGGAGCAACTTCAACCACATCCATGCCAATCACATTGATACCAGCTAAACCGCGTAATATTTTCAATACCTTATCTGTGGTTAATCCGCCACATACTGGTGTGCCTGTACCTGGGGCAAAAGCAGGATCAATACAATCGATATCAAAGGTAATATACACAGGCAAGTCTTTTACCCGTTGCAAAATTTGCGCAGTGATCTCATCGACTGACATATCATTCGCTTGTGAAGCATTAATAACAGCAAAGTCATGACCTTTTTTACGGTAATGGGTACGAATACCCACTTGAATTGACGCGTCTTTATCAATCAAGCCTTCATTGGGCGCATGATAAAACATTGTGCCGTGATCATAACGACTACCATTACTGTAAGTATCTGTATGCGCGTCAAAATGAACTAACGCCATTTTTCCGAACTGCTTCTGATAAGCTCTTAACAAAGGCAAAGTAACAAAATGGTCACCGCCCAATGCTAATATGGTTTTCCCCGAAGCAAGTAATTCTGAGGCCGCCGTTTCTACAACTTGACAAAATTCTTCCGCATCACCACAAGCATAAACTAAGTCGCCTGCATCAATAATTTTGCTATGACGAGTTAAGTTAAACGGCCAAGGAAAACGAATAGGTTCCCAAGATAAATTCACCGAGGCTTGACGAATTGAAGTTGGTCCCATGCGCGCACCTGAGCGCCCTGTTGTTGCCATATCAAACGGTAACCCTAAAACGACGATGTCAGCATCACTAGCGACAGGATCTGTCACTAGTGGCTGGCGTAAAAACGTCATCGCGTTAGAATAAATCGAATTATCAACCCGTTGAAATATATTACTCATTTGGTGTGTTCCAATTAAAGGTCTTCTAAGTAGGTATAACCATTCAGACCAGCAACTAACTCATCATAAACGCTAGCTCTTTCTTCTTCAGGCAATTTAGCGTTCACTAATTTGTCGTAGGCGGCTTTAAAATCTTCAGCATCTAAATGCACGTAATTCAGCATTTCTTCAACCGTGTCACCTTCGTTTATTTCCGCGATGTCGATTTCACCATTTTCATTAAGGTTGATGACAGCACTGTGGGTATCACCAAATAAATTATGCATGTCCCCTAAAATTTCTTGGTAAGCACCTACTAGGAAAAAGCCCATGTAATAAGGTTCATTTTGACGCCACTCAGGTACTAACAGCGTATTTTCAATCCCTTGGCCATCAACGTATTGGTCGATTGTTCCGTCTGAATCACAAGTAATATCAAGTAAAATAGCGCGTTTTTTATCTGTGCTATCTAAATTATTTAGCGGTAACACTGGGAATACTTGATCAATCCCCCAAGCATCTGGAAGCGACTGAAATAATGAAAAATTCACAAAGTATTTAGCCGCCAGCTTTTCTGTTAAATCATCAATAATTGAACGATGAAAACGATTTTTCACATCCATTAATTGATTTAATTCATAACAAATACGTAAGTTGACTTGTTCAGCCCATGCGCGCTCAGTTAAATTTAATAGGCCCAAGGCAAATTGGTGATGCACTTCACTTAAGTCATTTTGTGTATCGTGATAAATTTCAATCAACGCTCGATCATCTAACCCTTTGCGTAAAGCATGCCAAGATTGCCACATATTACTTAGCAAAATATTGTCAACATCAATAGGTTCAGCTAATTGCTCTGGGGTATAACTCTCAGCACCGATAACATTAGAAATAAGTACGGCATGATGTGCTGTTAATGAACGACCTGATTCTGAAATAATCATCGGCATAGGTTGATCATAACTTTTACAAATATCACCAATGGTATAAACGATATTATTGGCGTATTCTGCCAAGCTATAGTTCATCGAATTATGAGATTGACTGCGCGTGCCATCGT
>DAINNQ010000299.1:0-3855 GCA_036735825.1 Alteromonadaceae bacterium
TCATTATTCACATGTAGTAAACTGTAGTGTCCTTCAGCTTGAATGTAGTCAATATCAGAAATTGCAATTAGTTCAATGGCGCCTAATTTTTTAACGCTCAGGTAACGACAACCATAGTAACTTCGTTGAGAGCTTTGTAAAAAACGATTAAATGCTTTTGATAAACGTTCCTTGGTGTAAGGCTTAGCAACAAAATCGAGTACGCCAAATTCAAATGCTTCAATCGCCTTTTCTGCGTAAGCTGAAATAATAATAGTGTGATATGCCGCGGCGACATTAGACTTTAATAAGTCGAAACCATTACGTCCCATTAAATTCAGGTCAAGTAATAATAAGTCGACACTATTTTCGGCTAAATACATTTCAGCATCATCGATGTCGTTAAAACAGGTGATTTTATTTTTTTTGCTAGCTAAAATTTCCAGAGAAAGACGCTCCGTTCGTTGCTGAACTAAAGGTTCATCCTCAACAATAACAATATTCATTAATTATTTATTCCCTGATAAAAGCTTTATGGAATCATCAAAGCTAAATTCTGATACCCAATATTGACTTTTTTGGTAACTTTTAAACGTACTGAGCTGAGCCTTGTTATGATTATTGATTTGATCTACCTCAGCTAGCTTGGCTTTTATGTACTGCTCACCTAAACCTGTTCCTTTATGATCTATTTGTTTTTCAATTGGGGTTTTTAAGACTAAGTTAACCCGTCCTTTTAATAATGTTACAGTTAACTTAAATGCTTTAGTTGATGAAATTTTATTATGAGTAAAACAGTTTTCAATTTGACTGTGTAATATAGATGGCGGAATAACAATTCCTTCCGTATCACCACAAATATCTAAGTGATAAAGCTGTTGGTATCGGTATGACATGATCGTTAAGTGTTTATTACACAGAGATATTTCTTCACTAATGGGTATCACTTGTTTGTTGTTTTGAGTGGTTAGTTGACGAAATTCATCGCTTAATAGTGCAATAAATTCAATCGCATCTTTAGGCTTTATTTCAATTAACTCCATTAACTGAGTTAAGCAATTCATTAAAAAGTGTGGCTGCATGTTACGACGTAATAATTCAGTCTTTACTCGTTCAGCCTTTAAAGCGTCGAGTTTATTCACGTGCATTTCTTTAATGAGTATGATCAGTATTGTCATGACCACAATGACAAAAACAATACTAAACCCAAACTCAAGAAAATAATCAGGTATGAAATACAAAAATAACAAACTAAGAATAAGAGTAATAACAGTAACAATCCCCTGGTTTTTTATTTTCAGTTGATAGATATTGATGATAAAAGAGCAGACAATAGCAATACTGAAAAGCAATGTGCTTGCAATATCGTAGCTTGAGTTAACTAGGCTTAAGCAGATTAAACTAATCAGTATTATTGAAGTAAGTTGTTTTTTATACGGAATCTGGTAGTGAAATAAGTAAAAGACAGGTAACAGGAAACTGGCAATAAAAGTGAATGCATATATTGCTGTAAGCCGAAAGACATGCCAATCATAAGTGTATTCATACCAAAATTTCGCTTGTTCAAGGGTTAATATAAAAGTGGAGGCTAAACAAAATATACTGAATATTTGGTAAGAAAAATTTTTGTGATATAGCCAGTATATTAACTGGAAAATGATAGCTAATATAAAAGAAACACCAATAAAAACAGCACTAATAATGCTAAGGCCAAGTATAGATAAGTGCAGTTTTTGGTCATCGACAAGCGTTAATAAATAACCAATTTTATTTAGTTTTTTTCCTACGTTGAATGTTGAAACTTCAGCACTTAATAAGTGCATTCCTGTTTTTAATTGACTGTTTTCAAGTCTAACTAATGTTTTAATAACTCCTGGAGACTCTTCACTCTTTGATTTTCCAATTACTCCATTTTTACTTATCAGCATTTCATCCCAATAAAACTTAGAAGCGCCTAGCATTCCCACAAGCAATGACGGGTTTTTGGGCAATAATGATTCATCAATAGAAATCCATAATCTTAAACAGAAGTGCTTGTTCTGTGGCAACTGATCAAATGAGATCGTCAGCCAGTCAGTATCTTGAGTAGTCAAAGTGTGACATTGAAATTTATCACCTTGCTCAATTACTTTTAATCTTATGTCATTAATCTCGTTTGGAGTATTCGGCAATTGGCTATTTAACGTATTTTCCTCGTTAGCAATTAATGACAAGGTGACCGTAAAAAAGAGTAGTAAAAGCGAATAACGAGAAAGCATGTTAAAGCCAAAAAGCTAATAAAGTTGAGTCTATATTACGCGATTCTAAGGGAAATAAAATGTTGTTGATGCATCGTGTGAGCAGTTCATGAATTTGTTTCTCAATGCAAATAATCGCAGTGTTACTTTAGTGTCCAACAGCAAGCTGCATAGTTAACGTGGGCATGTCTCATCAATAGGCATTGCAGAATTAAAGAGGTATGAAGAATGAAACAGTTTTTTAAATGGCTAATTATAACGCTTAGTATCATGTTAATTTGGTTGTCGATTAATATTTTAAGTACTAAGCAAGGCTGGTTTACAAGCGCTATTGCGCCAATTAAAGATAGTGCTGCATTTATGACAGCAACAAAACAATCGTTGGACGAAAAATCTAAAGGCAACGCGGTTATGTTGTTGATAGAAAATGGAAAAATAACTGACCAATATGCTATTTCCAAGAAAGAACCTGTTGGCCTAAATACAGCATTTGGTGTCTCTTCTTTAGGTAAATGGGTTGCTGCAGTGGGAGTTATGAAATTAGTCGAGCAAGGCAAAATAGACTTAGACGAGCCTGTGTCTTCTTACTTAACTCGCTGGCAACTTCCCACTAGTAACTTTGACGTTAACGGTGTAAATGTTAGGCGTTTATTGAGTCACACTGCTGGTATAACAGATGGGCTAGGTCATAACGGGTTTGAAAGCAGAGCTGAAATTCAGCCACTTATTGACCACCTTAATCAAGCAAAAGATGCAGACGAAGGAGTGAGCGGTAAGGTTGAAGTTGGCTTGCAACCAGGCAGCCAGTTTAAATATTCGGGAGGTAGTTATAACTTACTGCAATTGTTAGTTGAGGAAGTCAGCGGCATGTCTTTTGAAACGTATATGTCAAAGGCGGTATTTACACCACTTGGTATGAAAAATACCACTTATCGCCATGAAAGCGCCAAACAATTAGCACAATATATTGATGAAAATGGCGAAGTACGAGACTACCCATTTTATACATCTCTCGCTGCAACTGGCTTGTATTCAACGGCCAGTGATTTGTACAGATTTGTTCAATTTCATATGGAAAATCAACAACAAAACACTAAGTATTCAACTGTTTTGTCAAATGAAGCATTAAAGGAAATGAGGGTGCCACATGCATCAACAATGGGGATTGATATTTGGGGCTTGGGCGTTATGCTGTTCACCAGTAATAATCAAGATGACTTTATTATTGGTCATGGTGGTCAATCTCCTTCATTAAACGCAACAGTGCGTTTGAATCCAAGTACAGGTAATGCAATTATTTTACTAGAAACCGGCAATCGTTCTCTCGCTTCTGATACGGCCACACAATGGACATTGTGGGAAACAGGAAACCCAGATATGTACATGCTTAAAAACATGATACCTGTGATGTTGAAGCGAGTACTGATCGGCTGTGTATTAATATTGCTCGTTAGCTTAATTGTTGTTTGGCGAAAACGCTCTAAATAACTTACTCATCATCTTAATACAGGAATAGAGTCATCAAACGTGATCCGTTGTGATGATTCTATTAATGTTTAATTAAGTTCAACCTAGGAATGACAAATGAAGCTTAAATTACTCAGTATTTTATTGTTAATAACTTTACCGACTGGGTGTG
>DAINNQ010000300.1:0-3849 GCA_036735825.1 Alteromonadaceae bacterium
ATTTAGCTTTGCTTTATTCATTACAGGTCTATTTTATTCAGAAAAAGTGTTTGACAGAAAATTACTATTAAGGCATTTTATAACGATGAAATTTACAGCACGCCACATTACCACAATTATTACAACCACCCTCATTGAGGATGTGGTCATTGGCTGACGTGTAAAAGAAAGTATTTTATCAAAGCCCGTGACCATAAAGGTTACGGGCTTTTTTCGTTTTTAGGGGAAGTAAAAATGCGTGTGTTAAAATTTGGTGGTTCTTCATTAGCTTCAGCAGAACGTTTTGTTCAAGTGGCTAATATCATCAAAAATAAAAGTGCCTCTTCAGCCCTTGCTGTAGTTGTATCAGCGCCTCAAGGCGTAACAAATCATTTGGTTGCAATGGCCGAAAATATTTCTGATGAAAGTAAATTACAAAAGGATCTACAACATTTTAGAACCGCAATTGAAACCATAATTGGCGATTTGTCAGCTACCCTAAATGAATTTGATGCGCATCATGCCGAGCAAGCTCTAGCTTTTTGGGAAAATCAATTAGGGCGATATTTACATGGCGCAACGATGCTTTCCTACTGTCCTGATCATATCCGCGCAATTATTATCAGTATTGGTGAACGCATGAGTGTTGCCATACTTGACTCAGTGTTGAAAACACAAGCGATTGACGTTTCATTACTTGCCCCTGAAAAATTCTTAAGAACTAATGATGTCTCATTAAATGCTTTAGCGGATTTAGTGCTGTGTAAAGATAAATTTCAACAAGAATATAATGCCTTAAATCATGTGTCGTTAATGCCTGGTTTTATTGGTGTTGATAGCAAAGGTAAGGTAACAACTTTAGGACGTAATGGTTCAGATTATTCTGCTGCGGTTTTAGCCGTATGCGCACAAGCTGAGTGTTGTGAAATTTGGACTGATGTTGATGGTGTTTACAATGCTGATCCTCGCCTGATAAAAGATGCGCGCTTGTTAGATTATTTGTCTTATCAAGAAGCGATGGAGCTTTCTTATTTTGGTGCTAGCGTACTTCATCCAAAAACTATCGGCCCAATTGCACAATACCATATCCCATGTTTGATCAAAAATACGGGTAATCCTGACGCTGAAGGCACGTTGATAGCCAACGAAAACGATCAAAAGAAACAAGTTAAAGCCATCTCTAATTTAGATGATTTAACTATGGTTAATGTGTCAGGTCCAGGCATGAAAGGCATGGTTGGCATGGCAAGTCGAGTGTTTGCTGCCATGAGCCGAGAAAACATCTCCATTGTTTTAATCAGCCAATCATCAAGCGAGTATTGCATTAGCTTTTGTATACACTCTGTTGATGCTTATTTAGCGGAACAAAATTTACAGCAAGAGTTTGAATTAGAATTACTTAATGGTTTGCTTGAACCACTTGAATTAAAAAATGATTTATCGATTGTTTCACTCGTGGGTGATGGTATGCATCACCAACAAGGGGTGGCAGCTAAATTTTTCAGTTCATTAGCGCAAGCACGAGTAAATGTTATTGCTATCGCACAAGACTCATCAGAACGTAGTATTTCCGTGGTGATTGAAAAACGAAAATGTACTGATGCTATGAAAGTTAGCCATCAAAATTTCTTTTCTCATAAACCAACGATTGATGTGTTTTTGGTTGGTTGTGGTGTGGTAGGTAGTGAATTACTGGCACAAATTGCTCGTCAGCAACCAAAATTACGTGAACAAAATGTGTCACTAAAAGTTTATGGTTTAGCTAATAGTCAAGGCATGGTCTTTGATGTGGATGGTATTGATTTAGAAAACTGGCAACCGTTGTTAAACCAAAATCCAGTTCCTGTGAATGCGGAAAACATAAAAGCATTTGTGAGAGAAAATCATTTGATCAACCCAGTGTTGGTTGATTCAACATCGAATGAAGCGTTAGCGATGAGCTATGTAGACTTTTTAAACGAAGGTTTTCATGTAGTCACACCTAACAAAAAAGCGAATACCGATTCTTGGCAATATTATCAAGCGCTGCGCACGGCAGCTCAAAGTACCAATCGTCGCTTTTTATATGAAACAACCGTAGGAGCTGGTTTACCTGTTATTGACACTTTGCAAAGCTTAATCAAAGCGGGTGATGAGTTATTACAATTTGAAGGGGTGCTTTCAGGTTCTTTATCTTATATCTTTGGCAAACTAGAAGAGGGGATGAGTTTATCGCAAGCAACCGCTATTGCTAAAGAAAATGGTTTTACAGAGCCAGATCCTCGTGATGATCTTAGTGGCATGGATGTCGCACGTAAATTACTGATCATGGCTCGAGAAGCAGGTATGCGTCTAGAATTGTCAGACATTAAAGTTGAATCTGTTTTACCAGCAAATTTTGATGCAAGTGGTGATGTGACAACATTTATGCAGAACTTAACTTCTTTGGATGCGGCCTTTTCTGAAAAAATTGAGCAAGCGAAATCGTCTGCTAAAGTACTGCGTTATGTCGGTACTATTATTGATGGCAAATGTCAGGTTTCAATTGAAGCAGTCGATCAAACTCATCCATTGTACGGTATCAAAGACGGTGAAAACGCTTTGGCAATTCATAGTCGTTATTATCAACCATTACCGTTTGTGTTACGCGGTTACGGTGCTGGAGCTGCGGTTACTGCAGCCGGTGTATTTGGTGATTTATTAAGAACATTAGCATGGGAGCAGCAACACTAATGTCTTTAGAAAATGTCTCTTCAGTAAGTGGGTCAATAACCAAGAATAAAGTGTCAGTCTTTGCGCCAGCTTCGATCGGTAATGTCAGTGTCGGCTTTGATATTTTAGGTTTAGCAGTAAAGCCAATAGACGGAAGTTTATTGGGTGATGTGGTGTCAGTTGAAGCAGACGCAACGGACAATTTAACCGTTATTGGTGAGTTTGCTAATAAATTGCCAGGTGAACCCACAGATAATATTGTTTGGCATTGTTTGCAGTTATTTAATCAAGAATTACAAGCAGTGAATCAAACGGTTCAAACGGTTAAAATTACCTTAGAGAAAAAAATGCCTGTGGGCAGTGGATTAGGCTCTAGTGCTTGCTCGGTTGTCGCTGGATTAGCCGCACTGAATTGTTATTATCAAGACAACTATCAGTTTAGTTTTGATAAAGAAAAAATGTTACGCATGATGGGGCAAATGGAAGCGCAAATCAGCGGAAGTTTGCATTATGATAATGTTGCACCTTGCTATTATGGCGGCTTGCAGCTTATGGTACCAGACAGTAACATTATCACTCGTACGCTACCTTTATTTGACGATTGCTTTTTCGTGATGGCTTATCCGGGTATTGAAGTGTCAACTAAAGCCGCTCGTGAAGTGTTACCTCAAAGTTACTCTCGAAGTGAGTTAATTACCTTTGGTCAAAACTTGGCAACTTTTGTTGATGCTTGCCACAGAAATGATAAGCATCAGGCTTTTTCAGTGGTAACTGACATAGTTGCACAGCCGTACCGAAAACACCTATTGCCAGGTTTTGAACAAGCCTGTGAATATTTAACGGCACAAGGCTGCCTAGCTGTTGGAATTTCGGGCTCTGGCCCTACCTTGTTTTGTGTGGTTGATGATGAACAAAAAGCGCAAGAATTTGCGCAGTGGTTAACGGAAAATTATTTACAAACATTAAGCTCTGGCGTGTGTGAAGGCTTTGTTCATGTGTGTCGTGTAGACAATCAAGGAGCGAGTCAGTTAACTTAAGCATTAACTGGGCTCCACGTATCGTAAAGTAGGAAATTGAAAGTGAAGTTTTATAATCTTAAAGAAAATGATGAACAAGTGAGCTTTCCTGGTGCAGTAAAGCAAGGCCTTGGACGTAACCAAGGGTTATTTTTTCCAGAAA
>DAINNQ010000301.1:0-3843 GCA_036735825.1 Alteromonadaceae bacterium
TGCCTAAGCTATTTGATGTTGAAAGCTTTCCAGCCGTTCATCATTTAGTCAGTACGGTTGAAGGTGAGCTTTCGGCCGAGTTTGATGCCAGTGATTTACTTCGCGCTGCATTTCCAGGCGGCTCAATAACTGGCGCGCCAAAAATTAGAGCGATGGAGATCATCGATGAATTAGAACTTCAACGTCGCAGCATTTATTGTGGTTCAATTGGTTATATCTCTGCTTGCGGAAATATGGACTCGAACATCACCATCAGAACCTTAGTTTGTCAGAATAATTCTATTCATTGTTGGGCAGGCGGTGGTATTGTCGCTGACTCAAATGTTGACGCTGAATATCAAGAAAGTTTAGATAAAGTGAATAAAATTTTACCAATATTAGCAGAGCTTTGATGTAAGCAAGCTTTAAAAAAATAAGCAAACTAATTATAAGCAAATTTTAGGCAATTGAGAGGACTATATGACTAAAGATGAGTTTTTACATAAATTTCAGTTAAATACTCTTAACCTCTCGGCTAAGCAAGAACACCTTTTAACTCAACCTGAACATTTAGTTCAATCGGCAGTTCTAATTGCTTTAATTGCAGATAAAACCAACCAAGAATTGGCGGTTTTGTTAACGAAACGAGCAAGCCATCTAAAACATCACAGCGGGCAAATATGCTTTCCAGGCGGAAAAGTAGAGAGCAATGATCTCAGCTTCACTGCTACCGCATTAAGAGAGGCACATGAAGAAATTGGTTTAACAACTGCCGATATTAATGTGTTAGGTCAACTTCCCCCCTACCAAACAATCACAGGTTTTAGTATTACCCCTATCGTTGCTCTGCTTGATAATAACGCAGCATATACTATCGACCATAATGAGGTTGCTGAAATATTTCATGTGCCGTTTCATCATTTTCTTGATACTGATAAACATCATACCATTGATGTTCACCACAAAACGGGGAATCAGCAAGTACACTTTATGCCCTATAAGCACTACAACATATGGGGTGCAACCGCTGCAATACTAAAAGACCTTTCCAAACTAGTATCAAGTTAAGCGCTCTAAAAGACGAATAACATCTATAATAGCTAAATAAATTGTTTATTAATTTGATAACTTTCAGTTATCATTACCGAAGATAATTTTATTTATTGCTGTTAATGCAACCATATATTCAGGTTTTTCATATGATTAGTGTATTTGATATGTTTTCGATCGGTATAGGACCTTCAAGTTCTCATACTGTAGGCCCAATGAAAGCGGCCAAATTGTTTGTTGATAACTTACGGGACAACAATTTATTAGAGCAAGTTGATCGTATTAAAACAGAGCTATTTGGTTCATTAGGCCAAACTGGAATAGGTCACGGCACAGGTAAAGCGGTTATTCTTGGCCTTTCAGGTCAAACGCCAGAAGATATTCCTGTTGAGTCGATTGATGAAATTCTCCAACAAGTCACATCTAGTGAGCAAATCCAATTAACGGCGAATAAAACCGTTAGCTTTCCAAAAGACAACGCCATTATTTATCACCGTCGAAAAACTTTGCCTGCTCATGCAAATGCTATGACGTTATTTGCCTATCAAGGCGAGCAAGTGATTTTTGAAGAAACTTACTACTCAATTGGTGGTGGCTTTATTGTTAAAGATGGTGACTTTGAAAAAGAAAAAAACAAAGCGTTGTCTCTTCATTCAAATATAGAACGACCTCATCGATTTTCATCTGCTGATGAATTAATTGGTATTGCTACTGAAAAAGGCTTACGGATCAGCACGATAATGCTGGAAAATGAGAAGTGTTTAAATGACCAAAAAACCATAGAAAAGAACTTGGTAAATATTTGGCAAGCGATGAAAGACAGTGTTGATCGTGGTATGCGCACAGAAGGCATTTTACCCGGTGGACTTAAAGTGAATCGTAGAGCACCTGCATTGTTTCGCTCTCTTTCAGTAGAAAAAAATAAAGACCCATTAACAGCAATGGATTGGGTGAATTTATTTGCTTTAGCGGTCAATGAAGAAAATGCTGCGGGAAGTCGTGTGGTAACGGCTCCAACAAATGGTGCCGCGGGTATTATTCCTGCCGTTTTATGTTATTACGACAAGTTTGTTAAACCGGTTGATGATGATGTTTGTATTCGCTACTTATTAACCGCAGCAGCCATTGGTATTTTATATAAAACCAATGCTACCATTTCGGGCGCGGAAGGAGGATGTCAGGCTGAAGTTGGTGTGGCTTGCTCTATGGCTGCAGGTGCACTCACTGAAGTCATGGGTGGCTCACCTAAGCAAGTTGAAAATGCTGCTGAAATTGGTATGGAGCATAATTTGGGTTTAACCTGTGACCCTGTTGGTGGTCTAGTACAGGTTCCTTGTATTGAACGCAATGCAATGGGCGCTGTTAAGGCAATTAACGCTTCACGTCTAGCGCTACGCGGCACAGGAACGAATAAAGTCTCACTTGATAAAGTCATTAAGACTATGTGGGAAACAGGCAATGATATGAAAACGAAATACAAAGAAACGTCTCGCGGCGGATTAGCCGTTAATATCATTGAATGTTAGAGATTAAGTGGTTAATAGGTCGTAGTTAGTCGTTAGCGTCTCGTTGCTTTACGTCTACATTAACCACAAACATCTAAATTAACCACAAACACTTAATTTAACAACAAACGCCTATTTAATTATCAAATAGAAAAAATAAAGCGCAACGGTGATACTCTATTATTGCCGTTGCCTGAGTTATTATTATCAAGTTCAATGCTTATAAAACATCGGTAAGTGCGATGCCAATGCCAATACGTTGCTGCGAATGATCGTAATCAATTAAGCTTTCACCATAACCGTTCGAATATTGTAGAAACCCTCTTAGCTTGCCCCATAAAGGAAAAGTTAATCCTAACTCGATACTGCCATGATGTTCTTTAAAATTTTCACGTCCTTTAAATGATAATTCATAATCATCCCATTCATAGACCATAGCCACTTCAAAGTGTCCCATATATTTATCTATATCTGGGTTGTCATCACCTTCGGATGCATCTGGTGTTTTCTTTTCTTTTTCAGGCAAACGCCACCATGGCTTAAATGAGAAAGCAAAATTATCTTTTTCAAATAAAAAATTAACATATGCCCTGTTCCAACTTCGAGAAAGCACTTGAGAGCGACCATTAGATTGATGCTCAAAGCCCACCATAAAGCCGGTATTTCCGCCAATGGGGTGCCAACTAAGTGGTGCTATATAAAATATTTCTGGTTGGTAATTGCTTTCTCTAAACGGTTTCGAAATACCACTAGAGTATACTTGCCACCATGACTCAAGAGTAAAACCAAAAAACAAACCATCATATTTAGTGAGTAATTTTTTAGTATTCAATGGGACTTTTAAGCTGATTTGAAACTTCGCTTCACTATCAGAGAGGTATTGCGACCAATCACTACTATTGGCGTACGCATCCCGATTAATATTGTCAGAAATACTGATCGGTAAAATATAATTCATTTTATGTGGGGTGATAACATAAGGATCAAATGCTGACTTATATTCAGAGGTTACGCGCTTACTAATCGGGCTTTTTTTAACCGTTGATAATTCAGCTTCTTCTTGGCATCTAAGGTAAATATCTCGAACGGTTGTTGATTTTGTCACACTTTTAACTTTTTCGAGCAAGCAATCATCTAGCACGGATGAAAACTCTTCCGCAGTACAAATAAACGAGAGCATGATACTCCAAAGCAATAAGGAAACGCTGCTGATGATTTTTATTGCCTTCAAAAAATAGCCCTTTTATTTACTTTTTTGCGTTTTTTTTGCGTTTCAACCAATAAACAATCAGTACAGGAAGATGTAAAC
>DAINNQ010000302.1:0-3835 GCA_036735825.1 Alteromonadaceae bacterium
GATCATACCAACACCAGCCGCGGCGAAAACCATCTTATAGTTGTCCATCATCGGCGTGTCGGTAAAGGTACTTGCTAACCATTGAGTAATAATAGGCGATACCATGGCACCAGCGTTGATTCCCATGTAGAAAATACTAAAGCCATTGTCACGACGAGGGTCACCATGTGGATAAATTTTTCCCACCAAGTTAGAAATATTCGGCTTAAATAAACCATTACCGACGATCACAGTGGCGAGGCCTGCCATAAAAAATGTTTGATCGGGCAGCATGATCATAAATAAACCTATGCCCATAATGATTGCACCCGTCAAAATAGAGTGCTGAGCACCAATAATTTTATCGGCAACATATCCACCAAAAATTGCACTGGCATAGACTAAAGCTAAATATGCGCCATAAGTGTTAGAAGCAAACGACTGACCCGATGAATCACCATTAAAGAATTGGGCAACAATGTATAAAGTTAACGCCCACCGAATACCATAAAACGCAAAACGTTCCCAAAATTCAGCCATAAATAGCATCCACAATGGTTTAGGATGCCCCCATAAAGTATCAAATTCGGGTAGATTTGACGATGAAACCTCACTCGCTGTTGTCATACACATTTCCTATATTTTTATTATGCAAAACTATTTTTTATACTTTATACAATGTTGGTATGAAATGAAAATGATAATGTTACCAACTTAACAAATTAATATTGGGTATATGCTGATAATACTGTGAATAATTCGGTTTGTGTTTATGCTTTAAGTTCTATTTCTATGACTCCTCACCAACCTGTGTAAGCGAAAACTTAACACTTACTTCGTCTTAATATTCTAACAACATAACTATTAAATACTTACATATGCTTAAAAAGTTGTAGCTAAAGTAAGGCTTAGCCGACAAAATTGAAAATCAACAATACATAAAACTGTTTGAAGGTTTTGAACAAGCTAATAGCGCTGACAAAACCTGCTAATTAACCGAGCTCACTATGATCATTAAAAAAGAAATTCACGATATTGCCACCCCTACAGGTGTCATGAGAACTTATATTTATCGTCCAGAAGAAGCAGGCGTTTATCCTTGTATCATTTTTTACTCTGAAATTTTTCAACAAACAGCGCCAATTTCCCGCTCGGCTGCAATCATGGCTGGGCATGGTTTTATTGTACTCGTGCCAGAGGTTTTTCATGAATTAAATCCGATTGGTAATGTGTTGGGATACGATGATATTGGCAAAGATAAAGGTAATAACGACAAATGGGCTAAACCGCTTGAACATCATGATAGTGATACGCAAGTTTTAGTTGATTTTGCCCAAGCACAAGAATATTGCTCGGGTAAAATTGGTGCAATGGGCGTGTGTATTGGTGGACATTTAGCTTATCGTGCTGCTTTAAATGAGCAAGTATTATCAGCAAGTTGTTTATACGCAACAGACATTCACTCAAATACCTTACCTTGCCAAGAAGGTAATGACTCGTTTACTCGTACCAAAGATATTAAAGCTGAATTACAAATGATTTGGGGAAAGCAAGATCCGCATGTGCCCGATGAAGGTCGAATGAAAATTCACCTGAATTTAATTGCCAGCGGTAATTATTTTTCTTGGCATGAATTTAATGCTCAACATGCGTTTATGCGTGATGAAGGTGACAGGTACGATCCACAGTTAGCGCTACGGGTTTATGCAATGGCTGTTGAGTTATTTAATCGAACGTTACATTAATGATGAAGCAAGTGGTTATTTTTTCTTATAGCAATATTTAATGATTGATAAAAAACCAGTCGATTGACTGGTTTTTTATACACTTTGATAATCTTAAGTGATTACCAAATCTTCACGCGTTTTTCAGGGGCGATATACATAGCATCACCTTCTTTAACATCAAAGGCTTTATAGAATTCAGGCATATTCGAGACAATACCTAAAGCTCTGTAATTCCCTGGAGAGTGAGGATCAGTAGCAATAAGGTTACGCAATGATTTCTCAACCATTTTAAAGCGCCATACTTGCGCCCAACCCATAAAGAAACGTTGGTCACCAGTTAATCCGTCAATCACAGGGGCTTCTTTACCATTTAATGAAGCTTGGTAAGCTTTATAAGCAATGCTTAATCCTGATAGATCACCAATGTTCTCACCTAGCGTTAATTTACCGTTAACGTTTAAATCATCAAATACTTGATAAGCGTCATATTGTGCAACTAATGAGTCAGTACGCTCTTTAAATGCGGCCAGATCAGCATCTGTCCACCAGTTTTTCAAGTTACCTTCTGCGTCATATTTACTGCCTTGGTCATCAAAGCCATGACCCATTTCATGGCCAATAACTGCGCCAATGCCGCCATAGTTAACCGCATCGTCAGCAGCCATATTGAAAAATGGCGGTTGTAAAATAGCTGCTGGGAAAACAATTTCATTAACCGTTGGGTTGTAATAAGCATTAACCGTTTGCGGTGTCATACCCCATTCCCATTTTTGGATAGGTCCACCAAGTTTTGCCACATCTTTATTATGCTCAGCTTGGTTAGCACGGATAATATTACCGACTAAATCATCAGCGCTAATGGTCAGCGTTGAATAATCTTGCCATTTGTCTGGGTAACCAATTTTAGGGGTAAACGCTGCAAGCTTCACATGTGCCGCTTTTTTAGTGTCATCAGACATCCATTCTAAATTATCAATGCTTTTGCCATACGCCGTACGTAAGTTTTCAACCAGCGTACTCATGCGTTCTTTTGCTTCTGGCTTGAAGTGTTTAGCCACGTAAACTTTGCCAATCACTTCACCTAAATTAGCATTAACGACAGAAACTCCGCGTTTCCATTGTGGGCGTTGTTCATTACGACCACGAAGTTGTTTTGAAAAGAAATCGAAGTTTTCGTTATCAAGCTCAGTTGTTAAAGACCCTGCAAACTCGCTTAACGTATGGAAAGTTAAATATGTTTTTAAATCTTCCAACGAAGTTTGGGCGAATGTTTCACCAAAACCTTTAATAAAGCTTGGTTGGTTGATAATAATGTCTTTTTGGCTAGCAACACCTTGTGCATTTAAATAAGTTTGCCAATCAAAAGCATCCGTTAAGGTTGATAAGTCGCTGGTGGCAAATTTGTTATAACGTTTATTGCTGTCACGGCTTTCAACACGAGTCCAATGAAATTCAGCGAGTTTTGTTTCAAAAGCCATAATGCTTTTTGCGGCTGTTTCACCGTTTTCTAAGCCAGCAAGTGCAAACATTTTGGCAATATGAGCAACATAACCTTCGCGTAATTTTGCAAATCGCTCTGCTTCATTAAAGTAATAATCTTTATCTGGTAATCCTAAACCGCTTTGCCAAATATGCGTGGCGTAATTGCTAGAGTCTTTTGCATCAACACTGATATAAAAAGCAAGTGGGCCGCCAACACCTTTGGCTTGATATTCACCTAAAAATTCGGCAACAGCTGACTTATCTTTTAAGCCAGCAATTTCATCTAAAATAGGCTTGATAGGGGCAATACCCGCTGCGTCACGTGCTTCGGTATTCATGTATGAGCGAAATAGGTCAGCTACTTTTTGCTCATCACTGCCTTGAACTAAGTTAGGGGTTGCCGCTAACGCTTCAATAATGACTTTGACGTTATCGTCTGCTGAGTCACGTAAATCAATAAACGAACCAATAGAAGTTTTGTCACCTGGAATATCGTTTGCTTTTAACCAGCCACCGTTTACGTATTGATAAAAGTTATCTTGGGCGCGAACTGATGAATCAATATGTGCTTTTTCTATTCCAGAAGCGAGAGCCGTTTTTGGGCTTACTGGTGCTTGAGTTGCTTGTTTTGATTCTGTTGAGTCTAC
>DAINNQ010000303.1:0-3830 GCA_036735825.1 Alteromonadaceae bacterium
ACTTATTTTTTATCTATTTATATCTTAACTTTATTATAAAAGGCTAGATAAAATAGTATTTAACGTTGCACTTGGACGCATCGCTTTTTCTGCTAATGCAACATCAGCAAAATAGTAGCCGTCGATGTCAATTGCAGGACCTTGCGCTTCATTTAATTCAGCAACGATTTTCTCTTCTTGTTTAGTTAACGCTTGAGCTACGGCGGTAAATGCCGTTTTTAGTTCATCATCAGCTGTTTGCTCTGCTAATGCTTGTGCCCAATACATAGCTAAATAGAAATGTGAACCACGGTTATCTAACTCACCAACGCGACGAGATGGTGATTTGTTTTCATCTAAGAACTTACCCGTGGCTGCATCAAGCGTGTCAGCTAAAACTTGTGCTTTATCGTTGCTTGCATTCACCGCTACGTGCTCTAAAGAAGCCGCTAACGCTAAAAACTCACCTAATGAATCCCAACGTAAGTGGTTTTCTTTATTGAATTGTTGAACATGCTTAGGCGCTGAACCACCTGCACCTGTTTCAAATAAACCACCACCATTCATTAATGGTACGATTGATAACATTTTAGCTGATGTACCTAATTCTAAAATTGGGAATAAATCAGTTAAATAATCACGTAAAACGTTACCCGTAACAGAGATTGTGTCTTCACCATTTTTACAACGCGCTAAGGTGTATTCACATGCTTGAACTGGTGCAAGAATTTGAATATCTAATCCTGACGTATCGTGATCTGCTAAATAGATGTTCACCTTTTTGATCATTTGTGCGTCATGTCCACGGTTTTCATCTAACCAGAAAACGGCTGGAACATTGGTTGCACGTGCACGAGTTACGGCTAATTTAACCCAATCTTGGATTGGAGCATCTTTCACCTGACACATACGGAAAATGTCGCCTTGTTCAACGTTTTGTTCAACTAAGGTTTCGCCATTGGCATTCACAACACGCACAACACCATGACCTGACATAGTGAAAGTTTTGTCGTGTGAACCATATTCTTCAGCTTTTTGAGCCATTAAGCCAACGTTTGGTACTGTGCCCATCGTTGTTGGATCAAACGCACCGTTGTCACGACAAAAATCAACAACGGCAGAAAATACGCCAGCATAGTTACGATCAGGGATCATAAACTTAGTATCTTTTTGCTTGCCGTCTGGTCCCCACATTTGGCCAGAAGCACGCAAAGCAGCAGGCATTGACGCATCGATGATCACATCACTTGGTACGTGAAGGTTAGTAATGCCTTTATCTGAATCAACCATTGCCATCTCTGGACGAGTTGCATAAACGGCTTGTAAATCAGCTTCAATTTCCGCTTTTTTATCCGCTGGTAAACGAGCTATTTTCGCGTAAACATCACCAATACCATTGTTGGCATCAACACCTAATTGTTCAAACGTTGCAGCATGCTTAGCAAAAACATCTTTATAGAAAACTTTTACACAGTGACCAAACATAATAGGATCAGACACTTTCATCATCGTTGCTTTTAAATGCAATGATAATAAAACGTCTTGCTCTTTTGCTTGAGCAATTTGCGTTTCATAAAATTCTACAAGCGCTGATTTACTCATTACCGCAGTATCGATAATTTCTTTGTCTAATAAAGCTAGGTTTTCTTTTAAAACCTTTACCTCGCCGTTTGACGAAACAAACTCAATGTTTACAGAGGTGGCACCGTCGATAGTGACAGATTTTTCACTTCCGTAAAAATCACCGGCTTCCATATGAGCAACATGTGATTTAGAATCTTTTGACCATGCACCCATTGAATGTGGATTTTTCTTAGCATAGTTTTTCACTGACGCAGGAGCACGACGATCAGAGTTACCTTCACGTAATACTGGGTTTACCGCTGAGCCTAATACTTTCGCATAAGTTAGCTTAATAGATTCTTCTGCTTCATTTTGTGGCTCTTCAGGGTATTCAGGTAAATTATAACCTTTAGCTTGAAGTTCTTTAATCGCCGCTTGTAATTGAGGAATAGAAGCCGAAATGTTCGGTAATTTAATGATATTAGCTTCTGGCGTTTTAGCTAACTCGCCTAACTCAGCTAATGCATCACCGATGCGTTGTTCAGGTGTTAAATATTTTGGAAAATTTGCGATGATACGACCAGCCAAAGAAATATCACGAGTTTCTACGTCTATACCTGAAGACGCAGTGAACGCTTGAATGATCGGTAACAATGAATGCGTAGCCAATGCTGGCGCTTCATCTGTGATGGTATAAATGATTTTAGACGTTTCTGTGGTCATTTCTTGTCCTACTTAATTTTATCAGCGAGTATGCAACAAAATGAATATTAAGTTACGATGAAAGCATGGTTATTCATTTAGTTGAAAAAAATATTTGCGGGCGCATAGTATAGGAATTCAAAGCGCATTAAAATAGGCAGTTAAAAACTTACTGTGATAAAAATAGGCAGGTAAAATTGACAAATCAGAGAAACAAAGGTTTTACGCGACAAAAATTTAAAAAGCCCATAAAGGTCAGACCAGATAAAAAAGATCAAATTATTGTGCTGTTGAATAAACCTTTTGATGTTCTCAGTCAGTTTACTGATGACAATAATAGAAAAACCTTAAAAGATTTTGTTCCTATAAAGGATGTTTATGCAGCAGGACGTTTAGATCGAGACAGTGAAGGTTTATTGCTTCTCACCAACGATGGTAAATTACAACATCAACTTGCTGACCCTAAACAAAAAACCGATAAAACCTATTGGGTTCAAGTAGAAGGTTCGCCTCAAGAATCTGACTTAGATAAACTCCGTAAAGGCGTGGAATTAAAAGACGGATTAACCCGCCCTGCTAAAATTAAATGCATTGCAGAGCCCAATATTTGGCCAAGAAACCCGCCAATTCGAGAACGTGCTAATATCCCAACAACTTGGTTAAGTATTAGTATCAGTGAAGGAAAAAATCGCCAAGTAAGGCGGATGACAGCTCACATTGGTTTTCCTACCCTCAGATTAATTCGCTATAGCATAGGTAAATACACTATTAACGGCATCAATAACGGCGAATATACACAAATAAGAGTCAATAATGAACAAAGCTAATAAAAACGCTGACATCAATCAAAGTATTGCTCCTTCGTCACACGCTCATGGAAGTGGGCAATTTAAGCCTAACACCACAATTGCCGTTATTGTCCATTGTAATGGCAAATTTCTTTTAGTTGAAGAAATTGAAGATGACAAGCCCGTATTTAACCAACCTGCAGGTCATTTGGAAGCGGACGAAAATTTAATTGATGGTGCAAAACGAGAGCTACTTGAAGAAACAGGGCTTGATCTAACTCCACAATACTGTAGTGGTATTTATTATTTTCATCGTCCTGAACTTAATTTATATTTTTTACGTTTTTGCTTTGTTGTTAATATACCTAAGCCTTTAGAAACAAAGCCTCAAGACGATGAAATTATTGCTACACATTGGTTAACGTTTGAGCAAATAAAAGAAAAACAAGCTCAAATGCGCAGCCCTATGGTGTTAAATTGCATTAACGATTTCCTCGACGGACAAAACATTCCTTTATCGATGATCAAATCAAATCTTTGATCTCATTATTAGGGTCTGTTACCAAAATATTCTCCGTGCTATAATTTCGCGCCATTTTATTTAGACCTGTACGTAAATGCCAGCAAACGAACCATTAAATGTTAAAGCACCTCAAGACACCAAAGTAATTGTTGGTATGTCTGGTGGTGTTGATTCTTCCGTTTCAGCACACTTGTTAATTGAGCAAGGTTATCAAGTCGAAGGCTTGTTTATGAAAAACTGGGAAGAAGATGACACTGATGAATATTGCGCGGCTG
>DAINNQ010000304.1:0-3826 GCA_036735825.1 Alteromonadaceae bacterium
ATATTACCTAACAACCTCAGGGCCGCAAGCGAAAGGGTATGTCAGTGCGCCGCTTTATCATCAAATGTATATTGATAAACAATTAGCCACTGTCGCTGATGCCATTTTACCCTTTATTGGCAGTTCGTTTAACCAAATTGTTGATCAGCAACAGTCATTATTTTAAGTCGTTTAACATTTGAATTTTAATCTGAGTTTTAACTTGAGTTTTAACCACAGTTTTAACATATAAGAAAAAAAGGCGTGCACTTTCGCTTTAGAAATATTATAAAGACATTTAGACGGCTAGATTTCTAAACTCTGCTTGGAAGGGAAGATGAAAAAAGAAACAAAATTTGTAAACGCAGGACGAAGTAATAAATGGACAAGAGGTGTAGTAAATCCGCCTGTTGAAAGAGCGTCAACTGTGGTATTCGATTCCGTAAAACAAATGAAACATGCGACCGCTAATCGTGCAAACCAAGTGTTGTTTTACGGCCGCAGAGGCACATCAACATCGTTTGCTTTTGCTGATGCCATGACCGAATTAGAAGGTGGTGCAGGTTGCGCTATTTATCCCTCAGGTACAGCGGCAATCACCAATGCGATTTTGTCGTTCGTCAAAACAGGCGATCATCTATTAATGGTTGATACGGCGTATGAGCCTACCCGTGATTTTTGCGACAAAATATTAAAAAACATTGGTGTTGAAACCACGTATTACGACCCGTTAATTGGCAAAGGTATCGAAAGCTTAATTAAAGAAAATACGCGTATTATCTTTTTAGAATCTCCGGGTTCCATTACGATGGAAGTGCAAGATGTGCCGGGCATTAGCGACATCGCCCACCAGCATGATTGCATTGTGATGTTAGACAACACATGGGGCGCAGGTGTTAATTTCAAACCGTTTGAACACGGGGTTGATATATCTATTCAAGCAGCAACTAAATACATTGTCGGCCATTCTGATGTGATGTTAGGCACAGCAACGGCGGTTGAAAAATATTGGGATCAATTACGTGAAAACAGTTATTTGATGGGGCAATGCACTTCGCCTGACGATCTTTATTTAGCCATGCGCGGTATTAGAACATTAGGCGTGAGATTAAAGCAGCATCAAGAAAGCGCACTGAAAATTGCCAATTGGTTAGTCAGCAGGGAAGAAGTTGATGTAATTTTGCACCCTGCATTTGACTCTTGCCCGGGCCATGAATATTTCGAGCGAGATTTTGAAGGCTCTAACGGTTTGTTTTCATTCGTGTTAAATCGTGGCGACCAAGCATCGCTAAACGCTCTGCTTGATGGCATGCACCATTTTAAAATGGGTTACTCATGGGGTGGCTTTGAAAGCTTAATTTTAGGGAATACCCATGTTGGACGCATGCGCACCGCAACACAGTGGCAATACCAGTACCCGTTGATTCGCTTACATATTGGTTTAGAAAACGTTGATGATTTAATTGAAGATTTAACACTGGGGTTTGAGCGCTTAAATGCTTCGTTGAACGAGCGTAAGTAGTATTTCATCAGATAAAGGCGTTTTTGTGCGCCTTTATCTGTTTTTCGTTTTCGTATCTTTACAAATTTTATCTTAATTTTTACGCCATTAATCTCGTATTTCTTGCCCTTTCATTGTCATTATGGGAAAAAAAGAGCACATCCACTCAAATACAAATTAATATGATAAAAAAATCTTTATTAACTATCGCGATATCTTCAGCACTTTTGGTCACAGCTTGCTCTAATACACATAGTACCAATACTCAAGGTAAGAGTAGCCAAACATCGAATGTGGCAGAAGTTGCTGAAACTACAGTAGAAAATACTAAGCAAGCGCAAAACTTAACTGCCTCTGCACAAGCAAACAAATTATTTGATGAAATTTACAAAGCTGGGATCATGCGCAGCCCAATGTTTCAAACATATTTGGGTATAAAAGAAGATTACGACAAATGGAATGATATTTCAGAAGAAAATACCCTAAAAGAATTGGCGATCACTCAACAAGATTTAGCAAAAATCAAAGCAATTGACGTTAGCTTATTAGACGCGCAAACCAAAATTAGCCATAAACTTTATGTACAACAGTTAGAGAATCGCATTGCTGATCACAAATGGCGCTTTCATAGCTACCCTGTTAACCAAATGTTTGGTTTACATTCTCAAATACCTGCATTTTTGATCAACCAACACTCGATCAGTAATGAAAAAGAAGCTCAAGACTACATTGCCCGTGTAAAAGGCACAGAAACGTTATTACAACAGTTGATTGACAACCTAAAATTACGTGAAGCACGTGGCATCATTGCTCCTCAATTTGTTTTTGAACATGTGATCCGTGACTCGAATAACATTATTACTGGTGCACCTTTTGAACAAGGGGAGGCCAGTACCGTTTTAGCTGATTTCACTCGTAAAGTGAATAAATTAGATATAAGCGAAGAGAAAAAATCGGCATTAATTGAAAGCGTAGAAGCAGCGCTCAATGCCCATTTAAAACCTGGTTACGATGCTTTAATTGCTTATCTTCATCAATTAGAGAAAAAAGCAGATACGCGCGATGGCGCATGGAAGTTTCCAGAAGGTGAAGCGTATTTTAATAACGCTTTAAAACGCACCACAACAACAGATTTAACTGCTAATGAAATTCATCAAATTGGCTTAAGTGAAGTAAAACGCATACATGATGAAATGCGGGTAATTAAAGATAAAGTTGGTTTTAAAGGCGACTTGAAAGCCTTTATGGAATTTATGCGCAATGACACGCAATTTTACTACGCTGATGACGAAGCAGGTAAAGCTCGTTACTTAAGTGAAGCCGTTGCTCTGATTGAAGACATGAAAGGGCGTTTAGATACGTTATTTTTAACCAAACCTAAAGCCGAGTTAAAAGTAAAAGCGGTAGAAGCCTTTAGAGAAAAATCTGCAGGTAAAGCGTTTTATCAATCACCTGCGCCAGACGGCTCTCGCCCTGGTATTTATTATGCCAACCTGTATGACATGAAAGCGATGCCGACTTATCAAATGGCGGCTTTGGCTTACCATGAAGGCATTCCTGGGCATCATATGCAATTAGCCATCAAGCAAGAGCTTGAAAATATGCCAATGTTTAGAAAATATGGTGGCTACACGGCGCACACTGAAGGCTGGGGTTTGTATTCAGAAATGATCCCGAAAGAAATTGGGCTATACCAAGATCCATACTCTGATTTTGGTCGATTAGCGATGGAGCTTTGGCGTGCATGTAGATTAGTGGTTGATACGGGTATCCATTCGCAAAAATGGACGCGCGAACAGGGCATTGCTTATTATGTGGATAATACGCCTAATGCGAAATCTGATGCAGTTAAAATGGTTGAGCGACACGTGGTTATGCCTTCTCAAGCAACGGCTTACAAAATAGGCATGCTGAAAATTGTTGAACTAAGAGAAAAAGCAAGAGCGGCATTAGGCGATAAATTTGATATTCGTGAATACCACGATATTATTTTGAAAAATGGTCCTGTGCCATTGAACGTACTTGAAGATTTTGTTGACGAGTATATTGCTTCGAAATAAAGCGATTACCTTAAGATGTTTATTTTGTTTGTCATCTCTAGATAGTGAATTTACGGTCATGTATTGAAAAGTAATGAACTGAAAATTAATGAACTGAAATTTGCTGACAAAAATAAAATAAATCTAAATAAAATAAACTCAAAGCCACTTAATCACTAAGTGGCTTTTTCTTTAAAGATCAGAAAACGGGCTTCTCACACCGTTTGCACCATGCTCAATAACATGTGTATATATTTGCGTTGTACGAATATCGGTATGGCCTAGTTGCTCTTGCACAGTTCGAATA
>DAINNQ010000305.1:0-3805 GCA_036735825.1 Alteromonadaceae bacterium
GGCTTAGAAACAGTGTTTGGCAAGCATAAAGGAAAAATGTCAATTCTTAACTCAATAGCTACGCTGGCTTGTGATCAAAGACGTAGCGAATATTTTACCAGTGAGCTTTTTGATTTGTTTCATTTAATTGATAGTAAACAAGTGGTTACTGAACAGTTGCAAGGTTCGTGGGCTGGCGCTATGGGACATATGCAGTTTATGCCTTCGGCATTTAGAAAATATGCGGTTGATGGTGATGGCGACGGTAAAGTGGATGTTTGGCAAAGTGAGGTTGATGCCATAACAACCGCAGCAAATTATTTACATCAAATTGGCTGGCAAGCGAATGAACGTTGGGGAAGAGAAGTTAAATTACCTGATAATTTTGACTTTTCTGCCATTGAATTTGATAAAACTTACCCTTTAGCTAAATTTGCTGAATTAGGGGTAACCAAAACCAATGACCAAAAATTACCAAGTTACGACACGCAAGCAGAACTTGTCTTGCCTAATGGTCATCAAGGTCATGCCTTTTTAGTGTATAGAAACTTTAATGTCATCATGAATTGGAATTTATCGAAAAACTATGCGTTATCTGTTGGTATTTTAGCGGACAAATTAGTCGGGGCACCGGGAGTGAATTCTGTTAAAAATGCCGAGCCATTATCGTTTAGCCGTAGCCAAATGGAAAAGTTACAAAGCAAGTTAAATGAGCAGGGCTTTCCTTCTGGAAAACCTGATGGTATTTGGGGGCCAAACTCGCGAAAAGCTATTCGAGATTTTCAAATAAAACACCAATTAGTTGCTGATGGATTCCCCAATCAGGAAGTCTTTGAAATACTTGGTCTACAACAAAGTTAACTATGGGTATTGATTTACCTGAATTTAACCGATAAAAAAGCGTTATCGCCGCTATTCTCGTTGAATAACACTTGATATAATGCGGCGCAATTAACTTTACAAATTTTATATTAATAGAGGTTCTGTGGATGTCGGAAGTTGAAAACCGTCCAACTAATTTTATACGCCAAATAATTGATGCCGATCTGGAAAGTGGTAAACACACCAGTGTGCAGACGCGTTTTCCACCAGAGCCTAATGGTTATTTACATATTGGTCATGCAAAATCTATCTGTTTAAATTTTGGTATTGCTCAAGATTATAAAGGCTTATGTAATTTACGTTTTGACGATACTAACCCTGAAAAAGAAGATATCGATTACGTTAATTCTATTCAGGCAGATGTTAAGTGGTTAGGTTATCAATGGGCTGGCGATATTCATTATTCATCAGATTATTTTGATCGTTTATATGGCTACGCGGTTGAACTGATTGAAAAAGGTTTAGCTTATGTGTGCTTCTTAAATGCCGAAGAAACGCGTCAATACCGTGGAACATTGAAGCAACCGGGCAAAAATAGCCCTTATCGTGATACCTCTCCTGAAGAAAATTTAGCCTTGTTTGCCAAGATGAAAAATGGTGAATTTAAAGAAGGTGAGTGTGCACTGCGCGCTAAAATTGATATGGCTTCAAGCTTTATGTGTATGCGCGATCCAGTGATTTATCGTATTAAGTTTGCGCATCATCATCAAACGGCGGATAAGTGGTGTATTTATCCAATGTATGATTTTACTCATTGTATTTCGGATGCGATTGAAAATATTACTCATTCGTTATGTACGTTAGAGTTTCAAGATAACCGCCGTTTATATGATTGGGTTATCGACAATATTTCGATTGAAGCACAGCCGCGTCAGTATGAATTTTCGCGTTTAAATCTTGAATATACGGTGATGAGTAAACGTAAATTGAACTCATTGGTTGAAGAAAAATTGGTTGATGGTTGGGATGACCCTCGTATGCCAACGATTGCTGCATTTCGCCGTCGTGGTTTTACCCCTGGTTCACTTCGAGAGTTTGCGAAGCGTATTGGTGTGACCAAAATGGATAACACCGTAGAAATGAGCGTACTTGAAGCCTGTATTCGTGAAGATTTAAACGATAATGCGCCGCGCGCGATGGCGGTACTTGAGCCGATTAAATTAGTGATTGAGAATTATCCAACAGGGCAAGTTGAAGAGTTAACCATTAAAAATCATCCAAGTGATGACAGCCAAGGTTCTCGTATTGTGCCTTTCTCTGAAGAATTATTTATTGAAGCAGAAGATTTTAAAGAAGAAGCCAATAAAAAATACAAACGTTTAGTGCTAGGTAAAGCGGTGCGTTTACGTGGTGCTTATGTGGTAACGGCAACACGTTGTGATAAAGACGAAGCGGGCAATATCACGACGGTTTATTGTCAGTACGACCCGAATACTTTAGGTAAAAACCCTGAAGATGGTACTAAACCTAAAGGGGTGATCCATTGGGTATCGGCGGCACAATCGTTAAATGCGACAGTGCGTTTATATGATCGATTATTCACTGTGCCAAATCCTGCCGCAGAAGAAGATTTTCATGCGGTAATGAACCCAGCGTCATTGGTGACGATTGAAAACGCCAAAGTTGAACCTGCATTAGCTCAAGCAAAAGCAGAGCAAGCGTATCAATTTGAGCGCCAAGGTTACTTTTGTTTAGATAATAAAGAAGCCACTGCTGACAAGTTAGTGTTTAATCGCACGGTTGGTTTACGTGATACATGGGCAAAAATTGCGGATTAATCGTTTTTAATACCCATCAATAACAAACGCTCGTTAATTTAACGGGCGTTTTTTTTGTGCATGTGTTTGCTTTAGTTTTTGTGCTTGTGCTCAAGTGAGTGCCATTTTCGCAAAACCGATTAACTGTATAGTAACGATTAGTGGCTATTTGTAGCTGTTGATGACAAAAGTAAAATATTACACTGCTTAAGCGTTGAACTTGATTCTTAACTTATGTTTAAAAAATTCATTCCATTTTTCTTTGTCTTATTGTGGAGCACTGGTTTTATCGGTGCTAAATATGGTTTGCCCTATGCCTCGACAGGCGATTTTCTCTCGCTGCGAACTGTGGCCAATATTGCTGTTTTTGTTTTATTGATCTTAATACTCAAACAACCGAAATTAACCACAAAGCAAATTGTTCATGCCATGGTCACAGGGCTTTTGATCCATGGGGCATATTTAGGTGGTGTTTTTGGCGCAATTGAACTGGGGATCCCAGCAGGCCTTACTGCCATAATCGTTGGCTTGCAGCCATTATTTACCGCTATGCTAGCCATGTTTATATTTAAAGAGCGTGTCACACTTGCGCAATGGTTTGCTTTGCTATTTGGTTTAGCAGGTTTAGTGTTAGTGGTTTTTGCTAGTGTTGAGTTAAGCAATGTCTCTGTTAATGCTTTACTGTTAGCATTTATCGCGTTATTGGGTATCACTTTAGGTACTTTATATCAAAAGCGTTTTTGTCAAAAACAACCTTTACTACCTTCTGTTTGTTGGCAATATCTGGCGAGTTTACTGGTTTTTCTGCCGCTGTCATTTTTTGGTAAAAGCCAGCCAATTGTTTGGCATAGTGAGTTTATTTTGAGTCTGGCATGGCTCGTTTTAGCGTTATCTGTTGTCGCTATTTTGTTATTGATGTATATGGTTGAGCAAGGTGATGCATCGAAAGTGACGGCTTATTTTTACTTAGTGCCTCCTGCAACCGCGATTGAAGCTTGGTTGTTATTTGATGAACAATTAGCGATTTCAAGCATTATTGGGATGGTGTTATGTGCTGTCAGTGTTTATATCGTCAATGCTAATCCGCGTAAAAAAGCCATTTAATTTGTGATGTTTTTAGTTTTTAGCATCAAGCTTGATGATTTATGCATGAATGATGGTCATTGAAAATATTGAGTAAGTTTTTT
>DAINNQ010000306.1:0-3796 GCA_036735825.1 Alteromonadaceae bacterium
ACGTAGTGCGAATAATTATTATCTATATCTATGATAATTGGTCAAAAGTAAAGGAATGATCATCGGGGCAATTTTTTATCAATTATTTTTTTATATCCATGTGATGTTTAGGTTATTTCATTCTAATAGAATTTTTGATTAGTTGTACAAATATCCTATTATTATGCGCGTAGGATTGCATATTGGATGTGTAAAGAAGGAATAATAATGAACAGTTTTGAAAATATTTTAACTATCGTTCAACCTAGAACGGAGAGCTTCGTTGGTATAAAAAAAGCGATATTACTCGCCAAAAGAAATCATGCTGAATTAACCATACTATTGGTTAAGCCTAAGTTATCGCCTTATCTTAGTTGGTTAAATCAGAAACCAGTAGCGACAAAAAGTGTAGACTCGCAAGTGAAAAACTTACGTGATTTTTCTGCACAGGTCGGTATAAAAACCAGACTAGATATTGTTGAAGAACAGCATATGAGTCATGCATTAGCACAGCATGTTAACGGCAATGGGGTTGATTTAGTTGTCGTTGAACATTTGCATAAATACACAAGATTATGGCCATTCGACGAAGACGAATATCATCAATTGCTAAATGCTAGTACTAATGCCACTATGTTTGTTGGACGTCGAAGTTGGCAAGAGCGTGGCCATGTATTAACCGCGATAGAAACTGAAGAGCAAACGCCGACACATCGTCATTTTAATCATGAGATTGTTGAAAAGGCGAATCATTTTGCCCAACTATTATTGAGTGATGTTCATTTTGTCAGTTGTTTTTCGAAAAGCTGTAAAATTTCATTTACAGAGTGCGAAGAGCAACAGCCTGAAGATAAACATTTTCAGCATTTAACCTCATTAATAGCTCCTTATCAATTCAGTCCAGACCATATACATATTAAAGAAGGATTGGTTGATGATGTGCTTCCGAACCAGGCTCGTCAGCTAGGTGTGAATTTAGTAATCTTAGGTTGCCATGAACATAAAGGATTATTAGCCAATATTAAAGGACATGCGATTGACTATGTTTTAGATCAGTTGCAGTGTGATGTTTTGGCGGTAAAACCGGTAGCAATTCACTAATGAAAATTTAGGGTCATATGAATAATAAAAAAAACCTAGCTTTGCTCGGTTTTTTTATTATTCATAGATTATTTATTGCTATTAGCCAACAAATTTACGAGCGTTACGGAACATTCTTACCCAAGGAGAATCTTCTAACCATTCATCTGGATGCCATGAGTTAGCAACCGTTCTAAATACACGCTCGGGATGAGGCATCATGATCGTCACTCGACCATCGGTCGTGGTTAATGACGTAATACCATCTGGTGAGCCGTTCGGGTTAGCTGGGTAGGTTTCAGTCACTTCACCATAGTTGTCAACAAAACGCATAGACACTGTTCCCGCGTCATTAGCATCTGCAATGGCTTGTTCTGACTTAAATTCAGCATGTCCTTCACCATGTGAAACTGCGATTGGCATACGCGAACCTTCCATGCCTTTGAAGAATATTGACGGGCTTTCTTGAATTTCAACCATAGAAAAACGTGCTTCAAAGCGCTCTGATTTGTTTTGAACAAAATGAGGCCATGACTCACTGCCAGGAATGATTTCTTTAAGGTTTGACAACATTTGACAACCATTACAAACACCTAATGAGAAAGTGTCTTCACGGTGGAAGAATGTTTTAAACATTTCGCGGGCATTGCTGTTAAACAAAATCGATTTAGCCCAACCTTCACCAGCGCCTAACACGTCACCGTAAGAGAAACCGCCACAAGCGACTAAACCATTAAAATCAGCAAGATCAGTACGACCAGCTAAAATATCTGACATGTGAACATCAATGGCAATAAAGCCAGCGCGGTCAAATGCTGCCGCCATTTCCACATGAGAGTTCACCCCTTGCTCACGTAAAATCGCAACTTTAGGGTTGCTTGCTGATTGCGCATCTTTTGCGATTAAATCAGCAACAATGTCTTCATTGATATCAAAGGTTAAATCAGCATGTAAGCCTGGATCTTCGGTATCAAACTTAACATCGAATTCTTGTTGAGCGCATTCTGGGTTATCGCGCAATGCTTGCATTTTAAGGGTTGTTTCTGCCCAAATAGTGCGGAAATACGTACGGGTGTTTTCAAGGACTACGTTATTATCACGGCTGAAGGTGATCATATCGCTGTCATTTAAACGACCGATATCTGTACAGAATGATAAAATTCCATGCTGCTCTAGTACTGCGTGAATAGCATCAACATCCGCTTCACGAATTTGAATTACCGCGCCTAATTCTTCATTGAATAACACTTCTAAGTCGCTACCACCTGAGGTAATAGGAAGTTGAGATAAGTTAATATCTACACCAGTATGACCAGCGAACGCCATTTCAACGATAGTCGTAAATAAACCACCGTCAGATCTGTCGTGATAAGCTAATAATTTTTCTTCAGCAACAAGCGTTTGCATGGCATTAAAGAAACCTTTTAAGGTTTCTGCACTGTCAACATCAGGTGTTTCTGTGCCTAGTTGCTTATAAACTTGTGCTAAACATGAACCGCCTAAACGATTTTTACCGCCAGAAAGGTCAATGGCAATTAAACGCGAATCGCCTTTATCTGTGCGTAATTGTGGAGTAACCGTTTTGCGAATATCTTCAACTCGCCCAAAAGCTGTGATGATCAGTGATAAAGGTGAGGTGACTGACATTTCTTTTGATGCTTCACCATTTTCTTGCCCTTCTTTTATCCAAGTGGTTTTCATCGACATAGAATCTTTACCAACAGGAATAGTTAATCCTAAAGCTGGGCAAAGCTCTTCACCAATTGCTTTTACTGCTTCATAAAGACCTGCATCTTCACCAGGATGACCCGCAGGTGACATCCAGTTTGCTGAAAGCTTAATGCGATTTAAATCACCAATATCCGTACCTGCAATATTGGTTAATGATTCGGCTACTGCTAAACGCGCTGATGCGCCGAAGTTTAAAAGAGCAACTGGCGTGCGCTCACCTAAAGACATTGCTTCGCCGTGGTAAGAGTTAAGTGCTGAAGCAGTTACACCACAATCAGCCACAGGCACTTGCCATGGGCCAACCATTTGATCTCGATTCACCATACCCGTAACTGAGCGGTCACCTATGGTAATCAAGAACGTTTTTTCAGCAATTGTTGGTAAGCGTAATAATCTATCGGCAGCGTCGCTAATAGCAATATCGGTAAGATCTAAGATGTTGCCCGTTGCTTTTACCGATTGTACATCTTTAATGATTTTTGGTGTTTTACCTAAAAGCACATCTAATGGTAAATCAATTGGCGTATTGTTGTGATGTGAGTCAGTAACGGTTAAATGTTCTTCTTCTGTGGCTTTACCTACAACAGCAAACGGAGCACGTTCACGTTCACAAATCGCGGCAAAATCAGCTAAGCGGTCATCAGCAACGGCAAGCACATAACGTTCTTGTGATTCATTACACCAAATTTCATGAGGTGCCATGCTACGTTCATCATTTGGTACATTACGTAGTTCAAATTGACCACCACGACCGCCATCAGACACTAATTCAGGGAAGGCATTAGATAACCCACCTGCGCCAACATCATGAATAAACAAAATAGGGTTGTCTTTACCAAGTTGCCAACAACGGTCAATCACTTCCTGACAACGACGTTCCATTTCAGGGTTTTCACGTTGAACTGAAGCAAAATCTAAATTTTCGGCTGATTGGCCTGAAGCCATTGATGACGCTGCACCACCGCCAAGACCAATATTCATGGCTGGACCACCTAAGGCGATAAGG
>DAINNQ010000307.1:0-3794 GCA_036735825.1 Alteromonadaceae bacterium
GTTGAGTGATGTTGCTTGCGATCACTTTTAGAAATTTTAAAGCCGTCAGCAAAACTGGCCGCTTGCTTAAATGACATGCCAAGTTTTGAATTGGCGATGACCGATTTGCCATTCATGGTGATCTGATATTGAGGATGAACATCATCACTGACTGCTAGCGTTATTTTTCCATCAGGTGATGATGCTGTGATCGTTTGAGCAGAAGCATTAACACTCAACACTAAAGCCGTTAATACCGTTGAGCTTAATAATAACAATGGCGTCAACGTTTTAGATAAAGCGCGTGAAAGCGATTTATCTTGTACTTTTGCGGTTAAATTACTGAGCAACTCATACACTATTGTTGAAGGCTTTGACGCCATTAAATTTTGATCACAATGTTTTTGATTCATGTTCATTTCCATGCAAACGTAATTATCTATAAGCATAAATCACAATCGTCTCATATGGAGTCATGTGCATACGTATTCACCGATTATTAGATAAAAAATTATCAAGAGTACTTTTTGTAAAAATTAACCAAACCATAAACATAGGGCTAATAAGAAGGGAACAAGGTTGGCTGAAATAACGTTTAAAATCATCAGAGTTGGGCGCTCTGTTATGTTTTTACCTAGCTTTATGATTGCTGGGGTTGACCATAAACATAAGGAAATAGGTATAATGCATACAACGGCGAGCATTGGGATTAATCGATTGATAGCTAAGTATAATATTATTGATAGGGTCAACAAATTAAATATCATCATGATATAGCTGGCGATTGTTGTCCCGTATTTAATCGGGATGTGATTTCTACCGGTTATTTTATCTGCTTCTATGTCTGGAAATTGATTGAGCAATAATAAATTATTGATTAAAAAAAAGGGGATCAAGGTAAGAAATAGAACAGGTAATGAAAGTGCATGAGTTTGTACTAGAAAACTGCCTAAAACCATTAAAATACCAAAACCTACACCGGGTGCTATTAAGCAGAGAATTGGTGAACGGTTCAGCCATTTTGTATAAGTGGTGATGATAACAATTCCGAAAACGCCAAGGTAAGTGAGTATCGGGTTAATAAAAAGTGAAAAATACAGCCCAATAATAGCAGTGATAATTAAAGCAATAATGCAAAAAACTAATATATTTGGGGCGAGTTCTGGATGGCTGGGGAGTAAGCCACTTCCACCACTAAAAGGCGTTTTTTCAGTTAAGTTATCTAAACCACTGTGAAAGTCTTGATATTCATTGAGGGTATTAACGGCAATTGCTGCACATATTCCAGCAAACAGAGCTAAAAATAGATGGGTTAAATCGATATGGTTGCCCTCAAATTTCGCTATTGCGGCGCCTAAAAATACACAAATAGGCGCCAAAATTAAAAATGGCGGTCGAGCTGCGATAATGATTTTTGCTAGCGATAACTTCAAACTAATAGAGCACTTCATTCTTAACAAAGATAACTTGATACTAGCATGTATTTTATCAAGCTACCTTTTAGCTAAATTATTTAATATTTATTCTTGGAATGTGAAGGAGACCATATATAGACCCTAGTGTACTCGTTGTTTAATAAATACCGCAGTGGTTAATGGCGGAATATTAAAACCTTTGTTAGTCGCATGGGCTAGTTTTACCTGCTCATCAACACCGTTTAATTGAAAACGATGTAATTGAAACTGTTCACTGTGCTCAAAGGCTAACGTTTTAGTGTCTAAGCTGGTATTAAAAATCACCATGATTTGAGCAACATCTTCATCAAGTTGCGTTAACGGTAATTGATCATCAATAGACATCGCGATTAAGCCGATTTGCTGATCCGAACCCGTATTATGAAACTTAACCCGTTCAATGATTTGTTCACCTGTGGTTAATCTAAACAGCGGTGAAGACATACGAATTTTGATCAGCGTGAGAAAGACCTCTTTGCTAAAGCTAATATCTGCAGGCGTCACTAAATCATGCCCTTGGTTTTTTTCAATAATCTCTTTTATTAAAGGCCAGTTTGCTTGATCTTTTTCTGCTGGCGGTAATCCAACGTTATAGTTATTGCTTTGCATGGAGAAATCCACTTTATTAAACCAGTCGTTGTAATCATAACTGTCACGTAAGAATGATTTTGAGCGCAGTAATTCTGAACCCATATGAATAAACGGGATCCCTTGCGCAAAAATGGGATAAGCCAAACTTTGCAGATGTAATCTAACTCTATTTTCAGTGGATAAATCAAAAGGTAAGCGGTATTGGTTATTGTCCCATAACGTTTGGTTATCATGCTTTGAGACATAATTAATGGTATCGGCTGGATCTAACGCATAGCCTGTTGGTTGGTCGCCATAAGGAATGTCTTTGCCTGTTACTTTTTGGTTTTGTGCGTTTACTAACGGGAAATTAAGCAAGTTACCCGCTAAACTTACGCGCAATTGATCGGCAAATAAGCGGTACTTATTCTCTGAATTTTCAATAGCTTCAACATTGGCGATTGTCGATGAAGTGTCACCGACAAGTTCGTTATTAAGCGTTGCTAGGCCACTACCAATTCCTTGGCTTTTACGAATATCATTACCGCTGGCACTAAAGGCTCCACCTCTAACGGCATCACGTAATCTATCGGTGAACGTACCTATTTCGCTGCCGCTAAGTTCTAATTGACTGGCTTGAATAAATCGTTGGTTATTAGCCACTTCGCCAAAATTCCAACCTTCTCCATAAAAGTAATTATCATGATCGACTGCTTGTACCGCAGCACGTGCAGCTAACATGGCATCTTTAGGTTGATGCGCCATTAAATCAAAACGAAAACCGTCAATTTTGTAATCACGTGCCCAAACAATTAATGAATCTATCATCAATTTTTTCATCATTTTGTTTTCAGTAGCGGTATTATCACAACACGTTGACTGTTCAATGTTTCCCGTGATCGGGTGCAAGCGTTGATAATAATTCGGCACAATTTTATCAAGTACGGCCGTACGTTCTAACCCCGCTTGGTGAGTATGGTTATAAACAACGTCCATGATCACGCGAAAGCCGATATTATGTAAACTTTGCACCATAGATCTAAACTCGATGATTCGGTTAAGCCCTTCAGGATTTTTCGCGTAGCTGCCTTCTGGCACGGTGTAATGAAACGGGTCGTAACCCCAGTTGTATTTATCAAGTGTATTAATTGCACTGATCAACGCCTGTGCATCTGCTGATAACGGATCATAACTTTCGAGCAATTGTTGAAGCGTTTTTTGTTGGTGTTCTTCGGTGATATTTTTACAAATAGTAATCGATGAATTGAGTGTGCAAACCTCTGCCACTGTGCTGTTTAAATCAACGGCTTTGCCGTTTTCTTCATTAACAGTGCCGATATCAAAAACGGGTAATAAATGAATGCTGTTGATCCCTGCATTATGTAATGCTTGAAAATGTAAAATTCCGTCACTAGATTTTTCATTAAAAGCGGCATATTTTCCACGAACGCTTTCAGATGACAGGTTTTGGTCTGCAAAACTAAAATCACGAATATGGGTTTCATAAAAAATATTATCTTCAGGTGCATAAACTACATTATCTTTTTGATTCAACCAACCGTGTGGCTGGGTATGACTTTTGGTTAAATCCACTATTTGAGAATGAGTGCTGTTGGTCGACAGGCTTAAAGAATATGGGTCAGTTGTGATAATCGTTGTTATTTTTTGTATCGCAGGATGATAAACCGTTACTTGATATTGATAATAGTTTTCCAAATTATCCATCGTTAAGTTTGTTGACCAAAGCCCATTTTTTTTATCTTCAACCATCTGTACAGGGGAGTTTTCTAG
>DAINNQ010000308.1:0-3780 GCA_036735825.1 Alteromonadaceae bacterium
TGCTAAAGGAGAGTTTGTTACGGGATTAGATGATGACGATGAATTTTTACCTGATCGCCTGACAAGTTTATTTGCTGCCTATAATGACACCTATGCCTTTATTTGTTCGAGTATGTGGTGGGATTACGGTAAGAAAAAACGTTTGATTGATGCCAAGCAAGGGATCATTTCACTTTCACAACAGCTCAGTTATAACGAAGCAACAACTCAAGTGTTAGTCAAAAGAGAGCGCGTACTTGCTGTTGGTGGTTTTGATGAAAGCTTTGTTGCTTGTCAAGACTACGATTTATGGACGCGTTTAATGATAGCTTATGGTTCAGCTTATCGTATTAGTCATGCGAGTTATATTGTTAATGATTCAGCGACAACAGAACGTATGATTGGAGATCCGAAAAGCGTCAAAGGTTATGATCAGTATTTTGACAAACATGCGCATTTAATGACAAAAACAAATAAGAGTAATCAAGCGTTTATGCGTTTACGACGATTAAGACTGCCCATGCCATTGAAAATGCTAATTAAACAATTAGGATGCGGGCATTTAAAAGCGAAAATCAGATATTTTTTATCTTCTAATTTTCAATTCATTAAACAAGTTCACCGTTGGCTTTATAAACAATAATGTTTATTGTACCGAGCATTACTTTAAATGTTTTCGACAGATAAAATACCGAATCGGTTTAATAATAAAAAAGTGCATTAATAAAACAAGCGTTGCTGTAAAAACAAAATTCCCCCACTCCTGCCTTGCTAAAAATAAAAATGGCGGTATCAACATCATTAACTTTAATAAATTTAGGGTTAGCTTTTCGGGAACAGTGAGTTTTAACATTGCTTTTGCTAATATCTCTTGGCGTTCTTTGATGCTGTATCTTGATAGCTCAGGGATGTTTTTTGACGAAAAATAAATAGTCATAAAGTGAATGAATGAATTCGTTTGCGTTATTTTATCTTAAATTGTTGTGTTAAGCATGGCTTAATTTTTAACAACAGCTGATTAAAGCAGATGAATATTTCCTGACAAACCAGTACCTAAATTCCTTATTTTTTGTTAGAATCGCGGCAATTTTTACTCTAAGGGTATTTTTTAATGAATGTTATTGAAGGTTCTTTTGTTGCCTCAGGCAAAAAATTTGCGATTGTAGTTTCTCGTTTTAATCACTTTATCGTAGATAGTCTATTAGAAGGGGCAATAGATACCCTTAAACGTCATGGTGATGTAGCTGATGCTGATATTACTGTGATTAAAGTGCCAGGAGCCTATGAGTTACCATTAGTTGCTAAAAAAGCGGCGAAAAGCGGTAAATTTGATGCGATTATTGCTATTGGTGCCGTGATCCGTGGTGGTACACCTCATTTTGATTTTGTAGCTGGCGAATGTAATAAAGGCTTAGCGCAAGTGTGTTTAGAGTCTGAAATTCCAGTGTCATTTGGTGTTATTACCACTGACTCAATTGAGCAAGCCATTGAACGAGCTGGAACAAAAGCCGGCAACAAAGGCGGTGAAGCTGCTCTTGGCGCTCTTGAAATGGTTAATGTGCTGTCTCAGTTATAATTTAGTTTGAATTTTATTTAGGATTTATTTGTGAAACCATCACCTAGAAGAAAAGCCCGTGAATTGGCAGTACAAGCCGTTTATTCATGGCAATTAAGTGAAAATTCGGTGTCGGATGTTGAAGTGCATTTTTTAACTGAGAATGCTAAACGTCGTTTTGAAATTGATTATTTTCAAAAGCTTCTACGCGGTGTTACTTCTCAAGTGGGAACAATCGATTCAGCAATTGAGCCTCATGTTGATCGCCCATTAGCTGAGATTGATCATATTGAAAAAGCCGTTTTACGTGTAGCAATTTTTGAGCTAAGTAATTGCTTAGATGTGCCATATCGCGTGGTGATCAATGAAGCTATTGAGCTAGCAAAGTTATTTGCTGCCGATGATAGTCATAAATTTGTTAACGGTGTGCTTGATAAAGTCGTTAAATTGATTCGACCGGAAGAATAAATTCAATAGTGTATGTTAAGATCCATCTGGCGCTGATGTTCTCTGCGCCTTTTGTGTTTTTATAGGGCTAAAACTGGTCGTGGTAAACTGACAAAAAACATAAAAAGTCATATGAAAGAATTTAAATTAATTAGAAATTATTTTACTGAACAAGCAGTTAAGCGCAATGATGTAGTTTTAGGTATTGGTGATGATTGTGCAATTGTTAAGCCGACAGAAAGAAAAAATATTGCGATAACAACAGATACTTTAGTGGCAGGTGTTCACTTTCCTGTAAATACTCCACCAAAAGCAATTGGGCATAAAGCAGTTGCGGTAAATTTGTCAGACCTTGCTGCGATGGGCGCAGAGCCTGCGTGGTTATCCATTGCTATTACCTTACCTGAAATTGATGAGGATTGGGTTGGGGAGTTTTGTGCAGGTGTTTTTGAGTTGTGTGAATATTATAATGTTCAACTTATTGGCGGCGACACTACACAAGGGCCTCTTAGTATTACTATTACCGCTCAAGGTTTAATACCTGTTAATAAGCAAATTACCCGAAGCAATGCTAAAGCTGGCGACTGGCTTTATGTGACGGGTGAAATAGGTGATGCAGCGTTAGCTCTTAAGCATATTTTAGGTGAAGTTAAATTACCCAATGACGTATTCTCAACCGTTAAAAATCGTCTAGATTATCCTAAGCCGCGAGTATTGGCTGGCCAAACATTGCGGGAATATGCCTCATCAGCGATAGATTTGTCTGATGGTTTAATTGCGGATTTAACCCATATTTGTCAATCTTCCAAGGTTGGGGTAAATATCGTTTTAGATAATTTGCCTATTTCAAATGAGTTGTATGATTCATTAAGGCAAGAAGCAGCTTTGGCTTTGGCGCTAACTGGTGGAGATGACTACGAGCTGTTGTTTACCGTTTCAGAAGATAAAAAAGTGGGTATGGAAACCGCTTTAGCAGATGCGGGAGCTACAGTAACGTGTATTGGCCAGTTAAATGCGACGGGTAAAATTACCACCACGTTAAATGGTAAACCAACACAAATAAATGCTAAGGGTTATGAGCATTTTTCAACACAAGATTAAGTGACATGAATCAAGCAAAATTTAAACTGTCAGATCCCATTCAGTTTTTGGCGTTAGGTTTTGGTAGTGGTTTACTTCCTAAAGCACCTGGTACTTATGGCACCATTGCGGCTATTCCTTTGTTTTTGCTGATGTCATTATTATCTGTCGAAATATACATTTTCGCTGTTTTATTCATGTCACTTATCGGTATTTATATTTGTGGGCAAGCCGCTGATGCCGCAGGTGTTCATGATCACCCAGCTATAGTATGGGATGAAATTGTCGGTTATTTAATTACTATGGCGTTTATTCCAGTAACTTGGCAGACTATCATCGTCGGCTTTATCCTTTTTCGAATATTTGATATTTTCAAACCTTGGCCTATTTCATGGCTGGATAAACATTGTCATGGCGGTTTTGGGATCATGATTGATGATGTTTTGGCGGGACTATTTGCGTTAATGATTATGCTGCTGATATTTTAATAACGGCTCTTGTTTATAAATAACGAAATAAAATAATTATAAAACAAGGTTTAGAATAAATAAGCCCGAATAATTTACATTTTTCGGGCTTATTTAATTGAGTAATTTAAGCTAAAAGTGAAGAGTGGTTTTAGTGCAATATTCTCGCTTTAATCGTACCTTCAATTGCTTTTAATGCACGTAATGCCGTTTTACTATTTTCTGTTTCTATATCTATAACAACATAACCAA
>DAINNQ010000309.1:0-3768 GCA_036735825.1 Alteromonadaceae bacterium
GAGTAAATTACCTATCATTGATTTACGTGAAGTACCCGATAATATTGGCAAACCATGATGTTGAAAATGTGAAAGCTTAGCTAATAATTCATAATTTTGTGTTAACGTTTTACCAAAGCCAAATCCTGGGTCTAATATAATCCGTTGTTTATTAATTCCCGCGGTTTGACAAGCTTGGATCCGCTCTATGAAAAAAGTATCGATTTCTCCTAATAAATCATCGTAGTGTGGTTCTACTTGCATAGTACGAGGTAAGCCTTTCATATGCATTAAACAAACAGGAATATCGCAATGAGCAGCAACGGCCAAGCAGCCTTCATTTTGTAAAGCGCGTACATCGTTAATTAAATCCACACCATGCTCAATCGCCGCCGACATCACCACAGCTTTACTGGTATCAATGGATACGGCAACATCAAAACGCTGCTTGATGGCTTTTAAAACAGGAATGGTGCGATTTAATTCTTCTTTTTCGTTAACCTCTGCCGCACCTGGTCTTGTAGATTCACCGCCAATGTCAATAATTGCAGCTCCATCGCTAATCATTTGTTCAACTTTAGCTAACGTACTATCGATACCGGTAAATTGCCCGCCATCAGAGAAAGAGTCAGGAGTAACATTTAATATCCCCATAATTTGAAGATCGTTTGAATTTAAGGAGATTTTTGCAGGACTTGTTAAAATTTTCACTTTGCTATGCCTAGCTATAAAAGAAAGCCCCGTTAAACGAGGCTTTAAAATATTACAATTTATTTTGCCGATATATCTGAAGGGTTATTTAGATCTGGCTCAACCTTCTTTTCTTCTTTGCTTAAATCGGTTTTTGATGAATCAGCTTTTGGAGGCTCATTGCTATCTTTATTGTCACCATGAAAATCTGATGGTGGACGCACTTCTCGACGCGCCATTAAATCATCAATTTGTAAAGCATCAATCGTTTCATAATGCATTAAGGCATCTTTCATCGCGTGTAAAATATCGGTATTTTCTTTCAATATTTTTTCAGCGCGTTGATAGTTACGATTTACAAATTCTTTAATTTCTTCGTCAATGGCTTTCGCTGTTTCATCTGACATATGTAACGATTTTGCTGACGTGCGACCTAAAAACACTTCGCCTTCTTCTTCAGCAAATAGCATAGGACCCATTTTTTCAGAGAAACCCCATTGCGTGACCATTTTACGAGCAAGTTGTGTTGCGCGCTCAATGTCGTTCGATGCACCAGTAGATACTTTATCAAAACCATAAATCATTTCTTCAGCGATACGACCGCCATATAACGAAGAAATATTACTTTCTAAATGCTGCTTACTGTGACTAAACCTGTCTTGTTCTGGAAGATACATAGTTACACCTAAAGCACGACCACGTGGAATAATACTCACTTTATAAACAGGATCATGATCTGGCACTAAACGACCAACAATCGCATGACCTGCTTCATGATAAGCTGTCATTTCTTTTTCTTGTTCGCTCATCACCATTGACTTGCGCTCAGCGCCCATCAATATTTTATCTTTCGCTTTTTCGAACTCTTCCATAGAAACAACTCTACGAGCTGAGCGCGCAGCGAATAAGGCGGCTTCATTCACCAAGTTTGCTAAATCAGCACCTGAAAAACCAGGAGTACCACGCGCAATAACGGCTGCTTTAACATCATCACCTAATGGCACTTTACGCATATGCACTTTTAAAATTTGCTCACGGCCACGAATATCAGGTAAACCAACTGTTACTTGACGATCAAAACGACCAGGACGAAGTAAAGCAGGATCTAATACGTCAGGACGGTTAGTTGCAGCAATCACAATAACGCCTTCGTTACCTTCAAAACCATCCATTTCAACAAGCATTTGGTTCAAAGTTTGCTCACGTTCATCATGTCCACCGCCAAGGCCTGCTCCACGTTGGCGACCAACTGCATCAATTTCATCAATAAAGATGATACACGGAGCCGATTTTTTAGCTTGTTCAAACATGTCACGTACACGTGATGCACCAACACCGACAAACATTTCAACAAAATCAGAACCTGAAATAGTAAAAAATGGAACTTTTGCTTCACCAGCAATTGCTTTTGCTAATAATGTTTTACCTGTACCAGGTTGACCTACCATTAAAACACCTGAAGGTATACGGCCACCTAATTTTTGAAATTTTGATGGATCTTTTAAGTAATCCACTAATTCTGAAACTTCTTCTTTTGCTTCATCACAACCGGCAACATCAGCAAACGTTGTTTTAATTTGGTCTTCACTTAACAAGCGCGCTTTTGATTTACCAAATGACATGGCGCCTTTACCGCCACCACCTTGCATTTGACGCATGAAAAATATCCAAACACCAATCAATAAAATCATTGGGAACCAAGAAATAAAAATAGTCGTTAAAAAGCTTGTCTCTTCAGGTAACTCACCTGAAGCATTCACGCCTTGCTTAACTAAGTCATTAATTAAGTCACGGTCATAACCACCAGGAATTACCGCTACGAATGTTTCACCGCTACGTTTTACACCTTTAATAACACCATTACGGTCAACATTTGCTTCTCTTACTTGTCCTTGACGAACATCTTGAATAAAGCGTGTGTAATTCACTTGTTGTTCATTGCCACTACCCGGAGTAAAACTCTGAAATACCGACATTAACACTACGGCTATCACTAACCACAAAATAAGATTTTTTGCCATATCGCTCAACTTAATGACCTCTTGATAAATTTAACACTTTTAAAGAAATGCTTAGAAAACAGACTAAAAAAATGAATTAATATAATTAAACCTAATTTACTACAATTTAAAGCCTGTCGCCACAAGATAAACTTCACGTGATCTCGCTCGTGACGATTTTGGTTTACGTGTTTTCACTACATTAAACACAGCTCGCACTTCTTTCATATACTGTTCAAAGCCTTCACCTTGAAACACTTTTACCACAAAAGCACCGTTCTTCTTTAAAACTTGATGACACATATCGAGTGCTAATTCGACCAAATACATGCTTCGAGCAGAATCTGCACTGTCATTACCGGTAAAGTTGGCCGCCATATCAGACATAACAACATCAATATTCTTTCCGTCGATTCTTGTTAAAAGCGCATCGAGTACCGCTTCTTCTCGAAAATCACCTTGTAAAAAATCAACGCCAGCTATCGGGTCCATCGACAAAATATCACACGCTACCACTTGTCCAGAGTCACCCACAGCTTTTACCGCATACTCAGACCAACCACCGGGTGCTGCACCTAAATCAACAACTTTCATTCCTGATCTAATTAATTTGTCTTTTAAATTGATCTCTTCAATTTTAAACACTGCACGAGAACGATAACCAAGCTTTTGCGCTTTTTTTACATACTCGTCTTCAAAATGTTCTTGCATCCATTTCTGGCTGCTATTTGTTAATTTCTTTTTACTCATCCAATCAACTCAAAAATTTGATTTAAATGTAAACGCTATTCTAAGAAAGGATCACACGTTTTATTAGTATTACAAACAAGATGAGGGTAAAATAGTAGTAATTCAAGCTAACTTGTAACGAAATTTATTAATGACTTTAAATAAAAAACAAATTCAGCATTTAAAAGGGCTGGCGCACTCTCTAAAACCTATTGTTTTATTAGGGAGTAACGGATTAACGGAAGCTGTTGTTGCAGAGATTGATTTTGCTCTGAATCACCATGAGTTAATTAAAGTAAAAATTCCAACTGATGACAGAGAAACTAAAGCGTTAATCGTTGAAGCTATTTGCCGTGAAACGAATGCAACA
>DAINNQ010000310.1:0-3766 GCA_036735825.1 Alteromonadaceae bacterium
ATTAACTGATTGGCTAGATGAAGAAACCAGCGCGCTGAAACTTAATTTACACCCGAGAGCACAGCATTCAATCATTAATTTACCACAAGAAAATGATCGAGTGAGATTACTTATTGGCCCTGAAGGTGGTTTAAGTGATGAAGAAATTTCACAAGCAAGTACTGCAAAATTTATCGATGTATTATTAGGTCCACGCGTATTAAGAACAGAAACGGCGGCATTGACCGCTATAACGGCATTGCAGTGTCGATACGGCGACATTAAGTAAGCTATTTACGCCATTGTTAAATTAAAAGTAATCGTAAAAGCAAAAAAATAGTTAAACACCAATAACTTTATTTAGGATAAAACATGACAATCAAACTTGGCATAGTAATGGACCCCATTTCTCAGGTAAAAGTGAAAAAAGATTCTTCAATGGCGATGATGCTTGAAGCACAAAAGCGTGGCTATGAATTGTATTACATGGAAATGCAGGATCTTTATCTTTACCAAGGTCAATGTCGTGCAACCACTCAAAAAGTTAAAGTGTTTGATGACACTGAACATTGGTATGAGCTTTCTGATCCTCAAGATATTGCTGTTGAATCATTAGACGCCGTGCTGATGCGTAAAGATCCACCTTTTGATACTGAATACATTTACGCCACTTACATGCTTGAGCGAGCTGAAGTTGCTGGTACTTTAATTGTTAATAAGCCACAAAGTTTACGTGATTGTAATGAAAAATTATTTACCGCGTGGTTTCCTGAATTAACGGCTAAAACCTTAGTCACGCGTAAAAGTGAGCAGATCAGAGCTTTTCATCAAGAAGAAAAAGACATCATCATTAAACCACTTGATGGCATGGGCGGCTCGTCAATATTTCGTATCAACGAAAAAGATCCAAATGTTGGGGTGATCATAGAAACCTTAACTCATCACGGCAGTCAATATGCCATGGTACAAGAATTTATGCCTGCCATAAAAGACGGTGATAAACGCATCTTAATTGTTAATGGCGAACCTATGCCATATTGTTTGGCGCGCATTCCTGCAGAAGGTGAAACACGTGGTAATTTAGCCGCAGGTGGTCGAGGTGAACCGCGTCCATTATCGGCAACTGATAAATTAATTGCTGAAACAATAGCTCCCGAATTGAAAAAACGTGGACTATACTTTGTAGGTTTGGATGTCATTGGTGATAAAGTCACTGAAATTAATGTCACCAGTCCAACATGTATTCGAGAAATTGAAGCAGCCTATCCTATTAATATCAGTGGTAAACTTATGGACGCCATTGAAGAAAACATTAGCAAGCGTTAGAGAATAATAAAATCGTCACAAATAAAAAGACATCAATGCATTTAATAAATAACCATAAGGTGTAGATATGGAAAGTTTAGAGAATCAATTATTGATCGCGATGCCAAGCTTAACTGACCCGTTTTTTAATAAATCAGTCACCTATATTTGCGAGCACAATGATGATGGCGCTATGGGGCTGATCATCAATCAACCCGTGAATTTAACCTTAAATGAATTACTGGCACAACTTGATGAGCACAAAGAACAATTACCCGAATTAGCACAAAAAGTGTTAACCGGTGGACCCGTTTCTACTGACCGAGGCTTTGTTTTGCATAGCCCTCAATCAGGTTGGAAAAGTTCACTCGCACTTAGTGACGATTTTATGATCACTACGTCAAAAGATATTCTTATGTCTTTAGGGAGTGATAAAGCTCCTGAAAAATACGTGGTCACTTTAGGTTATGCGGGTTGGGGACCTGGCCAATTAGAAGAAGAAATTAAAGCGAATTCTTGGCTAACGATTGCCGCTGACAGTGACATTATTTTTAACACGCCCATTGAATTACGCTGGAAAAAAGCCACCGAAAAACTGGGTATTGATATAGCCCATTTGTCATCTGATGTAGGTCACGCTTAATGTCAAACACTGACAATTTAACAACGTCGCTCAAATCTAAAAAAGTGGGTGAAAGAACGGTCTTAGGTTTTGACTTTGGTAAGAAATATATTGGGGTTGCTGTCGGACAAGAATTAACGGGCACAGCTTCACCGCTAGGTTCAATAAAAGCTAAAGACGGCATTCCCAATCAAGAACAGCTCTGTCAATTTTTTAAACAGTGGCAACCTGACTTTATTGTTGTCGGTTTACCGCTCAATATGGATGGCACACCACAACAGGTCACTTTTGATGCAAAAAAATTTGGTAATCGTTTGGCCAACCAATTTAAATTACCTGTTGAGTTTCAAGATGAACGTTTAACTACTGCCGATGCAAAAGAACAGTTATTTGCTCATGGTGGCTATAAAAATTTAAAAAAAGATAATATTGATGCGGAATCGGCACGATTAATTATTGAGAGTTATTTCGAATCCTCTTATGGCTAATAAATTGATAATTCAGTAATAAAAAAGGGCTGTTCGTAATGATTAGCCCTTTGATTTTATATAACTTTTTATTAAGCGGCAAAGCTAGTCTTGCGGCTCTAAACCGTCAATAGTTACGCCTGATAATGAACCTGAACCACCTTGTTCGTTGCTTCTTAGTTTGATCATTAAGCGTAAGTCATTAGGTGAATCAGCATGATGAATCGCATCAGCATAATTAATTAAGCCACGTTGGTATAAATTAAACAAAGCCTGATCAAAGGTTTGCATGCCTAACTCAGTTGATTTTTCCATGACCTCTTTAATGCTTCCTATTTCACCTTTTTTAATCAATTCAGCGATATAAGGAGAATTTAGCAATATTTCTATCGCCGCAACTCGACCATTTCCGTCACGCGTTGGCACTAATTGCTGAGCAATGATGCCACGTAAGTTCAATGCTAAATCAAACAATAATTTGCCGTGCTGTTCAGCAGGAACCAAATGCATAATGCGATCAATTGCTTGGTTGGCATTGTTAGCATGTAAAGTAGCGATACATAAATGCCCTGTTTCCGCAAAACTTAACGCGTGTTCCATGATATCTTTACTGCGGATCTCACCAATAAGGATCACGTCAGGTGCTTGTCGTAAAGAGCTTTTGAGCGCGGCATCAAACGATTCTGTATCTAAGCCCACTTCACGCTGAGTGATCATCGATTTGCCATGCTCATGAACAAATTCCACGGGATCTTCAATAGTTAAAATATGCCCACGAGAATTCTTATTTCGATAACCAATCAATGCCGCCATTGAGGTTGATTTACCTGTACCCGTACCACCGACAAATAGCACTAACCCCCGTTTGCTCATCACTACATCTTTGAGCACAGACGGTAAGCCTAAATCATCTGCTTCTGGAATTTCAGTAACAATACGACGAACCACCATACCAGCCATGTCGCGCTGCCAAAAAGCAGAAACACGAAAACGGCCAATACCGTCAATTGAAATCGCAAAGTTACATTCTTTGTCTTTATCAAACTCTAAACGTTGTTTGTCGTTCATGGCACTGTGAACAAGATCAACCGCTTGCTCTGGTGAAAGAGGCAGTTCATCTATGGGTAACAGTTCACCATTAATTTTTGCACTAACAGGCAATTTGGCGGTAACAAACAAATCAGATGCTTCTTCTTGCACCATTTTTTCTAAATAATTATGAAATCTCATCAACAGACCCTTTCTTAATTAGTAGCCTTGAAACTGATTTTTATCAGCGGCTTTTTCCATGGCGTCTTTCTTAGTGATCAATCCTCGGTTCACTAAATTTAATAAACATTGATCCATAGTTTGCATGCCATGTTGCATACCCGTTTGAATAGTAGAATACATT
>DAINNQ010000311.1:0-3766 GCA_036735825.1 Alteromonadaceae bacterium
CTTTTTCTGCAGGTGCTCCGAATAATAACTGATGATTAATTGCTGACCTTTAATAACGAGACCGGGGTAACTAGTATCGCCTGATGAAGGCAAAGTTAACTGATGGTCAATAGCATTTGTACTGAGATTAACCGTCCAAATACTGGTTCTACAGCCTTGTTCCTTGCTGTAAGAGCGTCCAGCAAGAATAATCTTATCTTGATATAAAATCAGTGCTGGCCCGCCAACATATTGCTTTAAGTCAAACCATTGCCATTGCGTAAAAGGAAATTTACTTCTTCCTAGTTGAGCTGTACAAGAATCGGCATCTCTTCTGAGCACACAAACTGCGGTATTATCAGGCAAAAAAACGATATCGCTCTCATTGGGGTAAGCTTTGCCGTATTTAGCGTGACTGAACAAATCGTGATTGACAACTTCAAAGGTGGAATTTGGGTCGCCTTTATTGAGTTTGACTTTACCTGCGCCGTAACTAATGCCGTAAGCTTGGTTCTTAAACCAAGACAATCGCCATAACCAAAAATTATCTTCACCTAGTTGTTTCATCGCCGACCACGTGATGCCATTTTTTGATTTACAAAAGTGCGAGGACAGTTTCACTCTTTGCCCTTGCGCATTAATGGCTACTTGAGCAAACAAAAGGCACAGATCCCCATTATTATCGACGATTAATTTTGGATCTCTTAAATCTGCTCTGTAAACTCTTACCGTGCTGATGAGCTGCCAGTCATTTAAGTTATCAGAAACTAAAACACGCACTATGCCTTCGTTGCTAATGTGTTTACTAGCTTCTCTAAAACAACAAAAATATCGAGATTGATATTCGCACAGATCGGTAAAGGCATTGTGACTACCTTGTTGCCATATTTGTTTTACAGAAGCTAGTTTCATAAGTCATCCTAATTGATTGTTTATTCATTAATAAGTTTTTATAGGCATTGAAAATAATAGCGCTAGCAATGACTTAAATAAAGCTCATTTAAGATTTTATCCAAGCACAGACGTTAATATTATAACTAGCAATTCATTGAAAAATTTTCTCGTTTTTTAATCTTTAGGTAATTCATCTCTATTTTATCTCGTTATTTAGTCGCTTTAGCGATAATTGTTCATTTCGACTTGTCATTGCATGTTGATAACTTTTACTATTGCGCTTATCGCACAAAATAATTTAAGAATGAGAATAATCATCCCATGAATATTAAACGTACCTTATCAAGTATTGCTATTGTTAGCGCTCTGAGCATTTCAGCCAGTTTTTCTTTTGCCGACGATGGCAAAACAGCAGAGAAAAAAGAACATCAATCAAGTTGGTTAAGTTTATCTGCACAAGAGTTAGTCGCGGTTGAAAAATACGCCACTGATTATAAAGATTACATTTATCGCACGCCGACAGAATTAACGTTTGTCAGTGAAACCATTAAGCGTGTTGAAAAACAAGGTTTCAAAAAACTTAACGAAAAAAGTCAGTTAAAACCAGGTGCGCGTTTTTATGATGTTAATAGAGACAGAACCATTTCGTTAATTGTAATTGGTAACAAACCCTTTGAACAAGGTACTCGCATTGTTGGTGCGCATATTGATTCTCCTCGACTAGAGTTAAAAGGGCGCCCTTTAGATGAACAACAAAAATTCGCCATGTTCCAAACATATGTTCACGGCGGCATCAAAACCTATCAATGGGTTAATATTCCATTAGCCCTGGTTGGTCGAGTAGATAAAAAAGATGGTACGACGGTCAATATTTCTGTGGGCTTTGATGATAATGACCCAGTGTTTATTGTGCCTGATCTAGCACCACATGTTGATCATCCAAACAGAAAACGTACCAGTAGAGATGTTATTGCTAAAGAAGAACTTGATGTCATTGTTGCATCAAAACCCGACGTGGATAAAAAAGTAAAAGATCTGGTTTCAGATTATTTAGCCGCAGAATATAACATCAGTATTGACGATTTAGTATCAGCTGAACTTGCTTTAGTACCTGCTACAAAACCAAAAGATATTGGTTTTGATCGCTCACTTATTGCTGCGTATGGACAAGATGACAAAGCGTCTTCGATTGCGGCTGTTAATGCGATCATAGAGCAAGGAACACCTGAATATACATCAATTGCCTATTTAGTTGATAACGAAGAAGTCGGCAATATTAATAATACTGGTGCCAGTTCTAGCTACTTAGTCGATTTAATGAGTAGCTTGTTATATAACCAAAAAGGTGAGAAATATAACGATTATCAACTCCGTAAAATGTTAAGAAATACCAAAGTGATTTCGGCGGATGTAAACCCTGGCGTTAACCCAACATGGCCAGGTGTCTGGGAATTAGGCAATGCGCCAAGGTTGGGCCAAGGAATTAATTTAAAATTATATGGTGGCGGCTTTAATGCTAACTCTGAGTACATGGCTTGGACCCGTAACTACCTAGATAACCATAAAATAAAATGGCAAACATCAACTTATAAAGGTAAAGCATCAGGTGGCACTATTGGTAGTGATTTATCAAATGATAATATGGAAGTTGTTGATTTTGGTGTGCCAATTTTATCGATTCACTCTCCTTATGCGATAGGATCAAAAGTTGATTTATATTCATTGTATAAAGCAATGTCAGCATTTTACCAAGAGAAATAAATGACTAGATGACGTCATAAATATTAAAAAACCGCCAAATTGGCGGTTTTCTATTTTAAGCGTTAAGTGTTTTTTATATCAGGGCACAGTGCTTAGTTATTGAAATAAGATCAAGAGCTTAGTAATTATCAAAAACTTCATTATAGTCATCTTCAATATCGCCATAGTCTATTTCTGATATGCCTAAAATAGAAAGCACATCATCTTTAATCTCTGACCATTCAATCGCTTCTTGATGACGTTTCGCTTTCTCAACTAGGTTTTCGCCTGCTTTTAAAACCGCTAAACAGATAAGATCTTGTTCATTTTTAAGTGCTGAGAAAGCTTTAGGGTCGTGATGTAATAAAATTATCTGACATACATCTTTTGGCAAATGCCATGAATTCGCCACGTAATAACCTAACACAGCATGATTTGTTCGATATTGCTTTTCTTCGAAAGCGATTGAACTTACCCGTAAACTGTTGGCGTTAATCAGTATTTCTTTATAATCACTATACTTTATGGCAAATAAGGGAATACCACAATCACTGAACAAGCCAATGGTATATAACATATCAACGGGGATTTTATTTTTTACGTTTCGCCCTAAATAAGCCATGGCATTCGCTAAATCGAGCGCATCATCCCAAAATCTTTCAAGCGAAATGGATGCTTTACCTTGAAAGGCATTTTTTAATGAAATGGCAGTAACAAGGCCGTTAATTGTTGTTAACCCTAAGATCATCACGGCTTGTTTAATTTCTGATATTCTTCGATTCATGCCATAAAATGGAGAATTGATCACTTTTAAAATGGCGGAAGATAAGCCAACATCATTGGCGATAAGGGCAGCAATGCTATCGATATTTGGCTCAGGTTGCGACATTAACTGCTGAATGTTGGTTAAAATTTCGGGCTTAACAGGGATTTGAAAGCCCGAAACCACTTTTGTTATTTCTGTTTCATTTAATGTGATCAAAGTAAACCTCTATCATTGGAAACGATCACCAATAAGTATAAAGGAATACTCAAATATATTATGAATGTGGATCAAATTAACTGTTAAAAATCATAGCCTCATAAGTTATGGCTATTTTTTAATATAACAGAGACCAAAATGAAAGCTCAACCGACACTAATGCTCTAGAGC
>DAINNQ010000312.1:0-3754 GCA_036735825.1 Alteromonadaceae bacterium
GGTCTATCACCATAGAGTAACTTGGCTTCATCAATTAACGTGTCAGAAAGTAACTTACCTGCCACTATATTGTCGTGAAATATTTCACCTAACCAATACTTATATTTTATTTGCGGCAGAGAAACTAAGGCTTGTTCTTTAGGTTGTAAAGTACGTTCAATCGTGATGAAAGGAATTTTAGTTGCTTCTAACAAATCAAATGTTTGCTCTGAGTTTCCGTCATAAGGCATAAAAATAATATAATCAGGTTTATCTTGTGCATTGACTGCTTGTTCGATTGTTTCTAGATTAAAAATGCGATTGTCTCGACCGTATAAAACCGTTAACTCAATTGAAAGATCATCGGCGGCAGCAACAGCAGCGGCTGTAACGCGATCCCAAAAGGCTGTACCAGGCACAGACGGATTGATAAAGGTCACTTTGATCGCCTGACAATAATTTGCAAAACACATGAACAAAATAAAGCATGAAAATTTCATAAAATTTTTCCTCGCATATTACTGTAAATATAGCAGGCGATATAAATTTTGATAATTAAGAAACTATTACTGTAAACAGATATATCATCATGATGATTTTATGCAGAAGAAAAAATTGAAGATATTGAAAAGAAGAGAATGAATTGAAGGATAAGAATGACCGCGTGCAAAAGATGATAGTGCTCTTTTACACGCTAGTCATTTAAAGGAACGTATTATTTATCAGTGATAAATAATGATTTAATTCGAGTAAGCAACACCAAATCTTGAGAGCTTAATTTGCCAAGACTTAACCAATCATTAAACGCGCTTTCAAGATTAAATGACTCACCTGAATTTAATTGCTCTTGCATTAATGACACTTGCAGTGCTAAACGCAGATCTTTATCTTCCTGCGGTGAGTCAACGCCAGCAATAATTTCCATGATAATGGTTTGCTTTTGTCTATCTTGCTGTTTAACGTTTGTATCAGGTAAATTAGCTAATCGCTTTTGCCATTGGGCTGATAATTTTTGATAGCTAGCAAGTTCAATCATATCGCCATTGATCGAACCTTCTAAAGACCCAAAAATTAACTGCCACTGTAATTCTCTATCACGCTTTTCGAAAAGCGAAATTTGCTTTTCGATCGTTTGTTCTACTTGTCCTATCGCTTTTAAAATTTTCTTTTTCGGTAAATTTTCTTGATGTACATTGTTTTTTATTTCATCCAATTGCAGCAAATATTGATTTAACTCACTTGCTGGCAATAATACAGAATCAGCAACTTCGATATGTTGACGTATTGTGTGAATTTGAGCTAAATATTGCTCAATGGCATTTTCATGCAATTGCTTTTCAGCTTGGTATTGTGAAGCCCTTTTTGCAAAAACTTGATCATTAAGCTCTCTAAATTTTTGCCATAATGTATTTTCTTCACGCGCGCCACAATGGCCAATGTCACGCCATCGAGCTTGTAAACTTTTAACTTCATTGACTGCTAATTCAATATCGTTTTGCTCAAGTGAACGCTCTGCTTGCGTGATCAATTGTTGTTTTTCATTGATATTTTTTTGATGATATTGTTTTAAAGCCGATTTAATGGGGCGAACTAATTGATTAAAACGCGTATTAAGCTGTTGATATTTACTGCGTTCAATCTCCCCTGCTTCTCGCCAATTTTTAGCTAACTGTTGAATCGTTGACTCAACAACTTTCCATTCAACATTGCCTTGTTCTAATTGCTCAGAGAATTCAGATAGTTTATCCATTAACGCTAATCGAACGATCAAATGTTGCTCTCTGAGTTTTTCTTGTTCTGCATAAAATAAGCGACAAGGAGCAAATGCTTGTTCACAAGCAAGATTAAACTCATGATTAAGTTCTTCTTCTAGCGCATCGTCAGCATGACCTAGAGAATTCCACTTTGCACGAGCCGCTTTAACTTGATCAGCTTGTTCACTTGGATTATCTAACGGGCTTTCTACCAATAATTTTACCTGAGCCAATAATTCTTGCTTACGGGGTGTTGCAATATAATGTTCCCAGTCACTTAGTTCAGAAATTTTTTCTTGGGCAAATAGATATTCTTTTTGGAGTTTAAATTGCTGCTTGTCATTTAATTGCAAATACGCTTTTTCTGCTTTTTTAAACACACCAAAAGCTGCATTGTACTTGCCGGTGTTTACTAATCGTTTGACATCTAAAAGCATACGTTGAACGTTTAAGAAGTTTTTCTTTTGCTCAGCATTTAATGGTTTTAAAGCCTCATTCCACGAACGACAAATTTCATGATAAGACTTCATTATTGACTCAGGTAGAAAGCCTTCCGCTTTTTTATCAACGGCATGCCAAGTTGCTTGCCATGCTTGATAGTCGCTATATTTCTCATTTAACTGCTTAAGTGTTTCAGGAAGTGTTAACTGAGATATTTTTGAAATGAGATGAGTCGCTTCGGTAACTGATTGAGCAATTTCTGGCAGCTTTAATAATTTATTGTTAATAACAACAAGTTGATTGTGATACGTTTTTTTCGTTGCTTCATCGTGTAATGAATGTTCAATCAGTTTATTTAACGCGTCAGTTTTAGCAGAAAAATTTTCGTTATCAATCGTATTGTGCTGATAAACTGAATCACTGATCATTTGATTTAAGTGTAATAAACTGGCTTCTATTTCTTGTTTAGCATTAACTTTGTCTTGTTCTAATTGAGCGATAATTTTTTGTTGTTCAAATGCTTCTGCTTTTTGCGCAAATATTTTCGTTAATTGCTCGGTAATATTGTCAAACTTTTGCGTTAATTGTTGACTCTCTTCTTCTGCTAAGCAGTCAAAGTCTTGATTAACACTTTGCCATTCAGAAATTAACGGCTCTTTTTTATCAACAACCTCTTGATAATCGGCCACATCTTTTAATGCTAAATATTTCGCTAAGATCAGTTGTGCCTGCTTAGTAATTAACACGGGTTTTTCTGCTTGTGCTTTTAGTACTTGAATACGGCTTGTAATTTCTTGGCTAACTTCGGCTAGTTGAGATTTTTTCAGTAATTTTTCTAATTGTTCTTGCGTCGTTGCATAATGAATTAAAGCGAGTTGAACATCTGCTTGTTGATGTTGATTAAACGTCGATACAAGTAATTGAGGTTTTGATAACTTTTCAAAAATGGCAACGACTAAATTAGCCTTGTGCTCAACTTTGAGCCAAGATTCTAAAAATGATGTTTTTAGATTGGTTGATAAAAGCGCAAGTTTATCTTGCTCAGAAAGTTTAATGGCATGTTGATCAAAAACAATCAACTCAACTTGTGCCAATGCATATGCACGGATTTTTTTATGAGAGTTATTTAAACTAGCATCAAGCCAAATGCTAAAGTCTGCTAATTTAAGCAAAGCTGCTCTTCGAACTAATTCATTTTCGTCTTGATTGAGCAAGTTTAATAAAATTTGTTTATGCTCGGTGTTATTGATATCAAGTTCATTATTAATTGCACTAATTCGAACATTACTGTCTTTATGTTGCCATGAGCTTTTGAAAAATTTAGAAAAAATCATAAATCAGTAAACCTTGCTATATCATCTTTGTTGCATTTGGTTATTTCAGTGTCTTTATGCTGGCCTTTAAATTGGTCTTTCAACTCTCGTTTGGTTTTAGTCACCAGTTCACCGTCTGCGCCAACGGTTAACATTTCATCTGAATTTAAATGCCTTGCTTGATAAGCCATCGATAATTGCAGTGCTGACTCTCTTTGTGATGGTTCTACAACCGTTCCCTCAGGCCATTTACCTGTTTCAGCAGCA
>DAINNQ010000313.1:0-3731 GCA_036735825.1 Alteromonadaceae bacterium
AGGGCTATCTGTCAACCAAGCATACTTTGAAGCATTACAAGAACGTGGTAGTGCTGTGTTAATTACGGGTATTACTTTAGCCATTGGAGTTTCAACTTGGTTTTTCTCTGATTTGAAGTTCCAAGTGGATATGGGAATTTTGCTAACCTTTATGTTTTTAGTGAATATGCTTGCAGCCATCACCGTATTGCCAGCAATTGCTAGTTTTTTATGGAAAAATAAAAAATAAATTCAACAATATTTTTAGTCATAAAAGTGCATAAATAAACAAGAAAATGGCCGAAAGGTCATTTTCTATTTATAACAAGTGAATAAACACTTATTGATAAGAATACTTCCTCTATATTTATCCTCTTTATACTGGTATTAACAGTAAAATATTGCTCGCAATAGCCTAAAATTATTAATAAAATTCTTTATATAGTCTATTCTGATAGACATACAAAAAAATAAAATACAAATTATTTCAAGCGTTCTATCCAAAAAAGGAAAGCGACATGGCGTTAGTAGACGGTTTACCCTCAGTGATACTATCTAATGTAGCACAATTAATTAAACAAAAAGTGTCAGCAGATACTGCTCCTCTCGTAGAGCAATTTGCTGAATTACTGTATAGAAATATATCGACTTTAGATTTAGCACACCGCAATGATAGTGACATGTACGGGGCTACGTTAAGTTTGTGGAATTCATTAAATGGTCACCAAGATGAAACTCCGGTAATCAAAGTATTCAATCCTCAAGTATCAAAACATGGCTGGAAATCAAGTCACACAATAATTGAAATTATTATGAGTGATATGCCATTTTTAGTGGACTCCATTCGTATCGCTTTAAGTCGATTAGGTGTTAGCCCTCATTTAATACTAAACAGCCCAATTAAACTTGTTAGAGATAAAAGTCATAATATTTCGCAATTGTCTGCATCGTCAGACAAGTCGATAAAATCTACGTCTATTGAAACGGTGTTTTTTATTGAGATTGATCGCCAATCCGAGCAAAAAGTGTTAGATAATATCGAAAGTGAGTTACGCTCTGTTTTAAGTGATATAGCGATCACAGTGAATGATTGGCAATCAATGCGCGCTCGTTTAAAGGATGTTATTGCTGAAACACAAAAAGCGAAAGTGCCTTGTTCTAAAACGGAACATGCAGATGGTATCGAATTTTTAAAATGGTTATTTGCCGATAATTTCACCTTGTTGGGCTACCGTTCTTATAATGTGAAAACGTTAAAAGGGGATTTAGCACTTGCTGCCAATGTAGAGTCAAGCTTAGGCTTGATGAAACAGTCTCAAGGTACAAAAGAACGTTTATTGTCAGGCTTAAGTGAATCAGCAAGAGAGCTTGCTTTAGGTGATAACTTACTCATCTTAACGAAAACTAACTCTCGCTCTAGAGTGCACCGTCCAGCTCATTTAGATTATATCGGAGTTAAACGTTTTGATGCTAAAGGCAATGTGATTGGTGAAGAGCGTTTTGTCGGTTTATTTGGCTCAGCTTATTACACTAATAGCGCGCTAGATTTACCACTTATTAAGTCAAAAGTCGCAGGGGTCTGTGAATCTTCTGGTTTTGCTGTTGGCACGCATGCGTATAAAACGTTAATCAATATCTTAGAAACTTACCCAAGAGATGAGATTTTACAAACTAAAACGGCTGAGCTACTGAAGAATGTCCTTGGCATTTATCAAATGCAAGAACGTGATTATTCAGGTTTGTTTGTTCGCAGAGATGCTTTTAATCGTTTTTACTCATGTATGGTTTATGTACCAAGAGAGCGTTATAACACCGCATTAAGGGTGAAAACACAAAGCTTATTACAAGAAGCCTTTGGCAGTGATGAAGAAGTAGAATTTACAACTTATTTTTCTGAGTCGGCGCAAGCAAGAACACATTATATTGTTCGCGTAAAATCAACAAAAGCAGATATCAACGTGAAAGAAATTGAAAAGAATTTGAATGAAGCCGCTCGTAGTTGGGATGATAAATTAGCCAGCGCATTAAAATCTCATAAAGGCGAAGCTGAAGGTAAAGCATTAAGCCGTAAATATATTAGTTTCCCTCAAGCTTATAAAGATGAAGTATTGCCAGGCACTGCGATTGTAGATATTGAGAAGCTTGAAGCGATATCACAAGATAATCATCTTGAAATGTTGTTTTATCAACCACAAGAAGAAAAAGCAGGCAGTCGCTTCGTTAAACTTAAATTATTTCACAAAGGTGAGCCATTACATTTATCTGATGTGTTACCTATGTTAGAAAACTTTGGTTTACGTGTCATTGGTGAAAGCCCTTATTGTATTCGTACGTTAGAAGGCGAAAATTGCTGGATCTTAGATTTCTCAATGCTTTTAACTGGGCAAGAACAGTTTAATTTAGAAAAAGTTCAAAACTTATTTCAAAATGCTTTTGCCAAAGTATGGACGGGTAAATTAGAAGACGATGGATTTAACCGACTTATTCTTGGTGCTGAATTAGGCGGTCGTGAAGTTTCTATTTTAAGAGCGTTTGCTAAATATGAGCGTCAAATAGGCGGTACCTTTAGCCAAAGTTATATCGAAGACACGTTTGCTCGTTATCCTGATATTGCTAAATTACTGATTAGGTTATTTAAATCTCGCTTTAATCCAAAAGCAAAAAATTCAGTTAAACTTGGCACTAAATTATGTGATGAGATTGAAGTGTCATTAGATAAGGTGGCTAACCTTGATGATGATCGTATTATTCGTCGCTTTGTTGAAATGATCAAGGCCACGATACGCACTAACTATTTCCAACCTCATGAGGTGTACGGCGAAAAATCTTATATCTCGTTTAAGATCCAGCCGAAGAAAATTACTGATGTACCTCAACCCATTCCAGCATTTGAGATTTTCGTCTACTCACCACAGGTTGAAGGTGTTCACTTACGCGGTGGTAAAGTAGCTCGTGGCGGCTTACGTTGGTCAGATAGACGTGAAGATTTCCGTACCGAAGTATTAGGCTTAGTTAAGGCTCAACAAGTTAAAAACACTGTAATTGTACCTGTTGGAGCGAAAGGTGGATTTGTTTGTAAACAACTACCTGATGGTGATCGTAATGCCATTTTTGAAGCAGGTAAAGAATGTTATCGCACCTTTATTCGTGGTTTATTAGACATCACAGATAATATTGTTGCTGGTGAAATTGTTCCTCCTAAAAATGTTGTCCGCCTTGATGAAGATGACCCGTATTTAGTTGTTGCCGCCGATAAAGGTACCGCTACTTTCTCTGATATTGCTAACGGTATATCTGAAGAATATAACTTCTGGATGGGCGATGCTTTTGCTTCTGGTGGCAGTGTTGGTTATGACCATAAAGGTATGGGGATCACGGCAAAAGGTGCTTGGGAATCGGTTAAACGTCATTTCCGTGAAATGGATATTGACTGTCAAACAACTGATTTTACCTGTATCGGTATCGGTGATATGGCAGGCGATGTGTTTGGTAATGGTATGTTGTTATCAAAACATATTTGTTTACAAGCAGCATTTAACCACATGCATATCTTTATCGACCCAACGCCTGACGCAGCCTCATCTTTTGTCGAGCGTGAGCGTTTATTTAATTTACCGGGTTGTTCTTGGGAAGATTATAATAAAGATCTTATCTCAGCAGGAGGTGGATTATTCCTTCGCTCAGCAAAATCGATAAAATTAACGCCACAAATTAAAAAAATGCTTGGTGTTCAAAAGCAATCGATGGCACCA
>DAINNQ010000314.1:0-3724 GCA_036735825.1 Alteromonadaceae bacterium
ATTAATGTGTATTCGAATCACCATCGATAAGGTAGAATAATTACTCAATACCTTCGTTATCACTCACAATGAAATTACCAGCAAAGTATAACACTCCAGAGAACCTGCTATTAGCGATGGCGTTTATCATGCCGCTAGTCTTTTCAGTATGGATGGCATTATTAAATAATTTTGTTATTGAAAAAGCACAATTTACGGGTACTGAAATTGGTATTTTGCAGAGTTTGCGTGAAATACCAGGGTTTCTCGCATTTACCGCCATTTATGTGATGATTTTTATTAAAGAACAAAAATTTGCCATTATTTCATTAACACTAACCGCTATCGGTGTCGCAATCACCGGATATTTTCCAACCACCTTTGGTCTATACATCACAACTATCATAATGTCCGTTGGCTTTCATTACTTTGAAACCGTTAATCAGTCATTAACTTTACAATGGATAGATAAAAAAAATACAGCTCACTTTATGGGGAAAATGCTATCTGCAAAATCTGCGGCTTCCTTGCTAGCTTTTAGCAGTATCTGGATATTAATGGAATTATTCACTTGGTCTTATCAAGCGACATATCTGTTATTTGGCGGTTTAGCACTAGCTTTTACCTTCTGTTTAGCGCTCGCTTTTCAGCAATTTCCAGTGCATACAGAGCAAGATAAAAAGCTTATTTTACGAAAGCGATATTGGCTTTTTTATGCGTTAACTTTTTTCAGTGGAGCTCGTCGGCAGATTTTTGTAGTTTTTGCTGGCTTTCTCATGGTCGAGAAGTTTGGTTACAGCGTTGCTGATATAAGTGCATTATTTTTGATTAATTATGTTTTTAACTGGTTATTTGCCGCCAAGATAGGCAAGTTAATTGGTATTGTCGGCGAACGTCGCGTATTAAAATTTGAGTATGTCGGTTTAATCACCTTATTCATTGCCTACGGCTTAGCTGACAATGCAACATTCGCCGCCGTACTTTATGTTATCGATCATTTGTTTTTTGCTCTAGCAATTGCAATAAAAACGTATTTTCAAAAAATTGCAAAACCTGAAGATATCGCCTCAAGTGCAGGAGTGAGCTTTTCGATCAACCATATTGCCGCTGTAGTCATTCCTGCTCTGTTAGGCATGGTGTGGATCATCAATTCATCATGGGTATTTTACGTGGGGGCGGGCTTTGCTTTTTGTTCATTAATTTTATCTTTTCAGATCCCAGATGCACCGCAACATGGCATTGAACTTAGAAGTCATGAAAAGAAAATAGTAGTATCATAAATATTAAGTTTGAATAAAAAAAAACTGAAAATTTCATCTCTTATGCTGAGCGAAATTTTCAGTTCTGTTTGTTATGAATAGAAGAATAAATCAATGTTCACTGAAATATTGCACAGTGAAATATTTTTCTAGTTTGACTAATTGTTATTCTTTAAAAATGCTAAAAATTCATCCGCGGGCATTGGTTTAGCATAAAAGAACCCTTGCACCTCGTCACAAAGCAGTGCTTTTAAATGTGCTTCTTGCTGTTCATCTTCAATACCTTCAGCAATGACTTTTAAATTCATCTGCTTGCCTAAATTGATAATCGTATCGGCAATGATTGATTGACCCGGTTTAGCAATGCCGGTTACAAATGAACGGTCAACTTTTAATCTATCAAGCGGTAATTTTTGTAAATAGCTTAATGACGAATAACCTGTACCAAAATCATCAAGCGCAATACTAATACCTTGTTCTTTTAGTTTTATTAAGGCGTCTATCACTACCTGCGGATCATCCATTAAAATATTTTCAGTGATTTCTAATTCCAATTTATTTGGCTTAACTTGATGGTTTTTCGTTGCTTCAATAATACTATTGACGAAATTCTCTCGCTTAAATTGAGGAATTGAAACATTAACGGAAATACCAACATGATCAAACGATTGCTGCTCTAACGCTTTTATTTGTTTACACGCTTGGTTTATAACCCAATCACCAATTTCAATGATTAAGCCTGAATATTCTGCTAACGGTATAAATACAGCGGGAGAAATAAATTGCCCATCAGCAGTGCGCCATCTTAATAACGCCTCTGCCCCAATCACTTTACCTGTGTGCAAATTAAGTTGTGGTTGATACCATAATTCTAAGCGATTATCCGCAAAATCTGTCCGTAACTGCCTGATCATCCCTAAGCGCCACAAGGTTTTTTCTTCCATTTCTTGTTTGTAGTAAACGTAATGACCTTGAGTACTTTTTTTCGCTAAATTAAGTGCAATATTGATTTGATTAAGCACTTTAACACCACGATTACCTGAGTCTTCTTTTGCACACAAACCAAAACAAGCGTTTATAGGTAAATGCTGTTCTCCAGCCGAAAATGGCTCAAAAAATAATAAATTTAACTTTTCAGGATTTAAACATTCAGCGGGGCCAATAATTCCGAAAACATCAGCGCCAACACGCGCAAATTGACAGTTGTCACCAATCGCTTTCATTCGGCTGGTAACTGCCATTAATAATTGATTACCTAAGTCTTGTCCTAAACCATCATTGATATCGCTAAAATGATTAATATCGACAAGCCCTGCGACCAAGTTTTGATCATCACTTTGAGCAAATTCATCCAATAAATTAACAAACTCTAACCTATTGGGTAAATCAGTGAGCCAGTCTTTGTATGCCGCGTCACGTAATTTTTGAAATAAGTGGACATTTTCATAGCCAATAGCGATGTTCGTTAAAAACACTTCGATTAACTGCTTTTGAATGTCATTAAGTGAGCTATTCAACTCAAGATAAATAACGGCTCGGTAACCACCGCTAGCCATATATAAGCTAATACTCGAATCGGTTAATTGATGTTGTTTTTGTTGAAAACAATGACTGATTTGTTTTTGTGCAGACTCGCTTGTTAATGTTTCTAATTTTTGATTATTCAAAACCGAAGACAAACCACGTTGGCCGATAATATATAAGCTTAAGTCGTCAGCACCTTCAACAATACCTTGTCCACGCGCACAAAAAACACCAGAGCTACTATCACTTAATAAATCAAGCTGAGTTAATACACCTTCAGCATATTCTTGAACAGAATGAAGTTCTAATAAATCGGCGGCTGCGACAATGATTTTTTCTAAACCTATGCGGTTTTGAGTGACAGTATCTATTTGTTGATAAGAACGAATGGCGGCATAAACGGTGGTGACTAATTTACGTCGTGTTAATTCTGTTTTGGTTTTGTAGTCATTAATATCATAGTCTTTAATGACACTTTCTTCTGGAGCGTAACCCGGTTGACCAGTTCGAAGCACAATGCGGATGTCTTGGCGTGATAATGTTTCACGAATATGTTTGACAACATTTAAGCCAGCGTCATCTGTTTCCATAACAACATCAAGTAGTACTAAGACAATATCTTCATGTTGTTCGATTAATTGACATGCATCACGACCAGAGTAGGCATGAATATATTCTAAGCGTTTGCCTAAAACAATTAAGTCTGATAACGCAAGCTGTGTTACCGAGTGAATCTCAGGATCATCATCTACAATTAATACTTTCCACGTATCACCTGTAGAATCATCTAGAATCTCATCCTCATCACTATCATCGATAAACAGAAAATCGTCGTTAGTTTCTTCAGAAGCCTGCATATATTCCTCAAATAAGTAGTGATAAATACCACTTTATTTTCAACTGATTTTACAAATCATTTATTATTAGTTTTCAACGCCTACACATACATAATAAAAGTGAGT
>DAINNQ010000315.1:0-3713 GCA_036735825.1 Alteromonadaceae bacterium
TTGGAGAAAACACATAAGAGAGCTAAATAATAATAACGACTCTTTTTACTCTTTAATTGGTTCCGCTAATATCGCCATCGTTTTACCATGAGGAACGGCTTTTTTAGTTTGCGGATCGACTTTTACAAACACAATATCATCTGCTAAACAAATCGTTTTTTTGGTAATTTTATTGCGCACTAAACAGGTGATGGTGATTGACGTTTTGCCTACTCTTTTGGTTTCTAATCCAAATTCTACAACGTCACCTTGTACAGCTGGTGCTTCAAAGCTAATGGCACCGATATGTTTAGTAACTAAACAATTGCTTTCTAATTGGCAAATGGCGTAAATTGCCGCTTCTTCATCAATCCATTCCAATGCTCGACCACCAAATAATGAATGCGCATAATTCAAATCATTTGGCATCACCAAACGCCTAGATAAAAATCTCATCAAAAATTCCTTGTATTAATTAATTATAAAAATGAAAAAGCTAACTTTGCAAAAACTCACTAGCTATAAAACTTGCCGTGATATTTTATCCAACCAAGCGGATGAACATTATGAGGATCATGATGAGTCCAATGGACAATTCCACCTTGACTGTTCCACTGGTATTGTCCTTGAAATTCAATTTTTTCGCCAACATGCAAATCAAAAATTTTAGGGGCAATATCAATATTATGAATAATCAACACTGTGCTGTTGTCCTTTAATCTTACGGCAAATTTTTGATGTTTACTGCCTTTTAGATCGTCAGGAAATATTTTACTGATAATACCACTAGCTTTCATCGTTAAAATGATAACTTAATGAACTTGAATGAAAAATAACACGTTGCTAACACCAGGAGCAAAAACGCAAGAGAGTAAATAAACAGCATCAGTGACTTTATTTTTGCCAGCCATTTGTTTTTCCAGCGAGCAAAAAACGAAAGCGAGGTCTTTTGATTAGTATCGTTATGTGTATGGTTGCTGTTGTGATTCTGACGTTTAAAACTCATGCTCAACACTCTCAACAATAATGACCATAACAACACCAGTAAACATAGTTGTAAGTACTTATCTTGCATAGCTAACGGAGAAAACAGCAACATATACGCCATCAACCCAGCAGTTATTACGCTGTTCAGCAACAATAAATGCCTGATAGGAAAAAGAATATTGGCGATAGAAGAAAAAAAATTCGTCATATAAATATAAGGGTCTATTGAGTTTTTATTTTGGTCTCTGCTATAGACTAATTTTTAAGATAACAAGGCGAAAAGAGTGTGATGTAGTCATTCTACTTAAGCGATTTTCAACGATGTTAGGTTATAAATTAGTCATAGCCCTTCGGGTTGACTTGAAAAAGCGCCACTCTTTGTTGCTAAATATGCATTTGGAACAACCAAACATAATATTTAGCGCCTCGATTGTCATCTTTTTCAAGGCAACAGAGAGATAAAACGAAAGCTCAATAGACCCTAAAACAATAATTTAATATTTAGCATAACGAATTTAATTGAAAGAATATATACCGTTAATAGCTGGTATGTTTTGCCGCAAACCCAATGCCTGATTTAGCAAGTTCGCCATAAACATGGATCATAGCTTTGCTATTCTCAGCTAATGAATCTTGCCATTTATCACGTTTTTCAATACCGAGATCGGTAATGACAAAGTAATGTGATGTTTTTATATCAGAGGCATCTAAACAAGTTTTAGTACATCTCAATTGGCAGCCATCAATCGCAATAATCGGTCGTCCTGAAGTTGCAAAAGCTTTGACAGGCTCTACATTGCCAATGACTCCAGAAACACAAGACATATCAGCAATACCATCGCTATCTAAATTGAGCGAGATATCATGAGCAATTCTGGCAACATTTGAGCAGCCAGAGCAAGAATAGACAACAGGTTTATCACACATAATTCATACTTGAGTCAATGAGGGAGTGTTTAGTCTATCGTTTTCAACTTTTTAAATATTGATACAGATCAACCAGCCGCTCATTTCCACAATTTTATTATGGTCAATAAATTTACAGAGCTTGTTAACTAAACCTTTTGATATTAATGACTGTCTTTATAAATATCTTCTGGTTTTAATTTTAATACACGGCGCGAGCTGCTTTTAGCCGCAGGTTTTGCATTTGGATTAACATAATGTTGTTTAGGCGTTTCTTTTTCGGGTGTTTTATCTTTTTTATGAAAAGGTTTACCGTCTTTATTATTCGGCTTAGTCCCTTTTTTATCTGACGCTGAAGTATTTGCTGATTGAGCTTTCGGAGTAAAAGATTTTTTTAATTCAACATGATATTTGTCTTGTACTGCTTGCAAAAAATTACGTAAAAACTGAGACTTACATAAGCGATAGTTTTTATGATCAGGCTTTCGAAAAAATGCCGTTAATTCAGCTTTACCTATTGTAAAGCCAGTGTTTTCCATTAATTTCAAAATATCATCATTTTGCAACTCAAGCGCAATTTTAAGCTTCATTAACATCAAGTTTTTGGTCAATGTTGTTTCAGGCTTTGGCAATGCGCCTTCTTTTCTACCTCTTTTTTCAATAATAAAACCATTTAAAAAATTCGACAGTTCAACATCAGCCAGCGGCACCATGTTGTTGTCATCATCCTTTAATAACCAATTTTTTACCTGTGGTACAGTCACCTGACTGTTTACCAATTTAAAAATATCAACCACTTTAGAATCTCTTAAATTAAAAGTGTATCGAATACGGCGTAAAACATCATTATTGGTCACTAACGGCTCCTAAGCACAAAAAGTAAAGAGGTTGAACAAATCAACTAACAAACAAGTATACCCTGTAAAGCGTTATCGCGCTGCTCATTTTGTTAGATAGGGTTTAGAGCGCATTGATCTTTGCTGTTTTATTTTTGTTCATGCTAAACGCATTCTGATCGCGGCACTTGAGTTAATTCATAGTCATTCTATGGTTCATTCAAGTACAGCTTCCGCTCCTGCTCACGCTAAGTACCTACATCCATGTAGGCAACAAAGAGCAGGATGCGTTTAGTTGAACCCTTTGGGCAGCGTTTGTTTGGCATTTCTACTGTGTTAACGCTTGATTTGAGTAGAATAACTACACGACACAAGCGTTGCCTTGTATAAATACCAAACAAATAGCTGCAAAAACAAACATGAAAGATCAACACGCTCTAACTTAAAGATAATTTGCATGCATATTTTTCAGATCAACTGACTCTGAGTTTTTCTATCATTTAGACTCTACTGTTTATTTATGTCGTGCTATCATGCCGATAATTTTTTTTAGCTAGATTAAGCAGCAATTTAGCTCGTATCAGCTATTAATTTACGTCGAAAGTACTAAACCCTAAATAAGCCGAAAATAAATAAGTCAAAAGAACCTATATCCATGAGCAAACTCCATCATATATTTTCTCCAACTCTCACAAGTCGACGTGGTAAAAATGCCGATAAAAAAACATGGCAAAATTTATTGGGTTCCAGTGCAACAATTGCTATTTATCAAGCGGCTATTCAAGCACAAAAAGCGATATTATTAGTTACTCATGACACCCCTTCAGCTATTCGATTTGAACAAGAGCTCAGTAGTCTAAATCGACAAGACAAAGCACTTTCTATTTGTTTATTTCCTGATTGGGAAACCTTGCCGTACGACACGTTTTCCCCTCATCAAGACATTATTTCGCAGCGCTTAGCGACTTTATATCAATTGTCCCGTATGCAAAAAGGGATTGTGAT
>DAINNQ010000316.1:0-3695 GCA_036735825.1 Alteromonadaceae bacterium
TTCTGGAGATGATTTGTCAGATCATCAACATAAACTGGAAAATGAAGTCAATCACACTAACGAGTTAGCCGAAAAGACCGAGGCGTAAGCGACCCCTTCGCTTATCATTCGAAGCGAAAATTCAACCCCATATCAGATAGTAAATTTATCAGATAGTAAACTTATCAGAGGTTAAATGAGTTAAGTTTACTATCTTACGATTTCTTACATTTTAGCAACGGATTTTAACCCCTTCACTGTGAGATAATTCACCTTACTTTCTCTCCCTTATGCTCTGTTTTAAGTAACTGTAGCGAAACAGACTCAACAATAGGTGGCTTTGCTTTTGAAATGCTTCATTCACTTTTTTCTGATGATGATGTTGTGCTGTTCAACTTTTAGTGTCGCGAAAAGTAACTCAAATCTTGGATTTTTTATTAAAAATGAAATCAATGGCAATGATTACATCAGTGGTATCGGTACTGAAATTTGGACGGTAAATGAGGTAAACAATTTCGGTTTTGCTGTAAATAGCTCCATAGGCAGAGCGAGCAACGGATAAATTTAATTACCAGCATTCATATTTCGCTTGGGATTTAGGAATTAAGTTTGGTTATTATTCAGACTTTTTTGTATATGGTGAAGTAGGTTTTGATCTTGGTGAACTTATTTTAAGCGGACGAAATGATAGTGATTACGATGACTATGAAGATGAGCATGAACTTAATTTAGGAGAATTAATCAGTGTTGTTTTAATCAATGATTATTATGACAATTATGATAGCTCGAACGACATCGATGGCTATATTGGTGCAGGAATAGGGCTTCAATATCACCAGTTTGCAATCGAAGTGTTTGCCCGTTATCGTCAAGTAGACGGTGATTACTGGCAAGCTGATAACCAAGTCTATTCGGGGCTTAAACTGACAGTTAATTTTTAAGTTAATATCTAAGCTAATATCTAAGTTAACTATAGGGTTTAGCTAACTTTTATCACCGACTTTGAACTGCCCATTGGCAGAAAACTGCACAACTTCTTGGCGCTTTTTGCCGATAAGTAAAGTCCCATCATCAACAAAGAGAAAGTTTTTCCAGCATTGCTTGAAATTCAACCAAGTAGTTTCGACAACGCATTTTCTGTTAATGCAATAATAAACAATCGTATTAGGATCCCATTGCAGTTTATCTAGAATTCCCTGCGGTAGTGCTGGTTCTTCGCTATCCCAAAGACCTTCCCATTTTCCATTATCGCTCCAGGTTTTTTTATCGAAAGCCCAATCTCCCGCTTTAAAAAAATCAGGATGATCAGCATTTTTACTGATAAACGAATCCCATAAAACCATGGCTCGCTGTTCAGACATAATTTTGATCAGCTTTAGGGCATTTTCATCAAGGGGTAAGCTCTTATGTCGGAATATCCAAGCGTATTTAAATTGTTCTAAGGGGATATAATTCATAAAGTTTTAGGGATAATTTTTCGGGATTGTACGACTTGTTGGCGATTATAACAGGTGAAGAACTAAATGTTTATTAAGCGAATGAAATTTGTGTCAACTTTCTTTATGAGCTTGGCGCACTTAAACAACATTAGTACTGCAAGTTGACACAAGGCTCGTTAAATACTTATACGAACTTTATTGTCTTTAATGACTTGCTCACCAATACCTTTTACTTTTAGCAATTCGTTAAGGTGAGTAAATTCACCATTTGCTTTTCGGTATTCAACAATGGCTAGGGCTTTTTTGATGCCAATACCTTTAAGAGTAACAAGTTTTTCTGCGGTGGCTTGATTGATATTAATAACGTCTACTTGTTGTTGATTTTTATTCATAAAATCAACATTAGTTTCCGCTTTTACATTAATATCGGTATGCACTTTTTGAGTGGAAGCCTTATTAACATTCTCGTCAATAATAGCGTTCGCAGCAAAACAAGTCATTGAAAGGGTAAGAAATAATACTTTTGATATGTGTTTGTTCATCATGAACTTCCTTATAATTAATAATCCATCAAGTTAGAACAAATCAATGCTCTAACTTGATAAGGTTTAGGAAGTTATTGCGGTTTTGTCAAATTTTCGTTTTTACTTTTATACGCTCGCTTGGATTATTTTTACATTATTTCTGTTCAAAGATTCTCAAACGGACTTAACTGCGAGAGTTAATATATTGTTGATAATCTGGAATAGATTTTTGATATACGCCAGAAAACAATGGCGAAGTGATCAATAAATCTGCTGTTGCTCTGTTACAAGCGACAGGTATATTCCACACTGCGGCTAAACGAAGCAAAGCTTTAACATCAGGATCATGAGGTTGCGCTTCTAAAGGATCCCAAAAGAAAATCATAATATCTATTTTCTGTTCAGTGATCAGCGCACCAATTTGCTGGTCGCCACCTAATGGACCACTGATCAATTTGTTCACTTTTAGCTCGGTATTTTTTTCAATGTGCAAACCTGTAGTACCCGTAGCATATAAAGTATGAGGGCTAAGCGCTTGCTGATACTGTTTACACCAATTGATTAACTCTACTTTCATATTGTCATGAGCAACTAAAGAAATTGATTTGATAGCAGGAGATTCAATATTGATGTATTGCATGAGGTAGCCTTTATGATCATGTTCGAGCTGAGATAAACAGCAGGTTAGCACACTCTTTTCTTATCAAACTATTAGTTACTTATAATTTATTGATCTAGCAAGCTGTTATTGCTGAATGAATACTTAACTATATTACTTTTCTTTAGTGGTCAGACTTGTTAGCCTTGTGGAATGTTTAGCTAAAAATAGACGGCTGAGAAACTAGAACTAAAAACTAGTACAGAGAAAGCATAAATATTCGAGAATGGCTTTGCATTCATGTGTGTTTCAATCGTCATTAATAATAAATTGAGAGTTTATTTTGCAATCACCATCTTCAGAATCAAGACAAAATATCGGCTTTGCCCTACAACTAAATGACGATCAAAGCTTACCATCGTCAGCTCGAATTCAATTAGTTGAAAAAGAGCTTCCTGCCCTAAGAAAAGGGCAAGTGTTGGTCAAGATGTTGGCATCTCCTGTAAATCCTTCTGATTTGGTTTACTTGTTGGGTAAATATGGCTTAGCGCCCAATAATGGCGCTTATGTGGGGTTTGAAGGTTGTGGCATTGTTGTTGATGCTAATGCGGGCCTCTACGGAAAATGGCTCATTGGCAAGCGTGTTGCCATTTCTGCACAGCCGGGTATTGATGGCGTTTGGGCAAAATATGCGATAACTAAAGCTAATTTTTGTTTACCTTTGCGAAAATCTCTCAGTGATGAACAAGCGGCAACAATTATTGTTAACCCTTGTACATCGGTATGTATGGTCGAGCGCGCGAAAACGCTTGGTGCAAAAGCTATTGTCGTTAATGCTGCAGCTAGCCAAGTGGGGAAAGGGGTGATCCGTTATGCCAAAATGCTGGGTATAAAAACCATTGCTACGCTTCGTAGTGAAAGTAATGTTGATGTGATAAAAAAAGTCGGCGCCGATGTGGTGCTACTCACCACAGACGTTGATTATCAACAACAACTTAAAGAAGCATGTAAATGCCTAAATGCGACAGTATTACTAGACTCTGTTGCCGCTGAAGATACACCAACGGTGCTAAAAGTCATGCCTAATAATTCTACTGCCATTGTTTATGGCCGCTTAACGGAAACGTTTGATCCCATTGGTGGTTTATTTTCAGT
>DAINNQ010000317.1:0-3693 GCA_036735825.1 Alteromonadaceae bacterium
ATTTAGTGTCGTTCCCTTTCATGAACGTAGAGATAAAAATATTCCGCCGATCTAGCAGAAATCTTAAAATTTAATGGGAAAATAGAATGCGCTTTAACCATTTTTATAAAAAACGAAATTAAACATTCACAACGCCACCATTTAACGATAAAGTCTTATTTAAGATGTATTTTTAATGTTTAAGGATGCCTGATGGAATTAAATCAGTGGGTAGATGAATTATTTGAATTGTTCGATGAAGACAAGGATGGTGTCATCAATCGAAGAGAATTTGTCGATTTGATCGAGTGCTTATTGCAAGAAAAAGGCATTCGTATGTGTGAAACCATTTTTAAACGCTTTGATACCAATCATGATAATTCAATTTCTAAAGAAGAATTAAGAGACATGGTTATCGAGTTAGCATTATAACCTTTGTATAAGGTGAGCAGTGTTTTAACACTCATAGCTGATACCAAGCAATGTAATTCAATGTAAAAGAGCTTTTTCAAGCTCTTTTTTCTTTTCTGGTCTTACCTCTTTTTATCTTAATTGTTCTCTGCTATCATTTCAGCTTACACTTGTTAGCTGAAAATTTTCCATGCCACAGACTTGTCAATTGACTCATCAATATAGCCCTCGCGAAGAAATGGCTAATGCTATTAGCCATGGTATAGGTGCTCTTTTGAGTATCATTGGCTTGATCATGCTCACTTATAACGCGGCTTTAGCAAACGATATATTAAGGATCACAAGTTTTGCAATTTATGGCGCGAGCTTAGTGATACTTTTTTCAGCATCAACCGTTTATCACGCGCTTAAAGAACCGAAAGCAAAACTGCTGTTTAAACTGTTTGACCACTGTGCAATTTATCTATTAATTGCCGGCACATATACACCATTAATGTTAATCACCCTCAACGGGCTAACAGGCTATACCATGCTGATCATTGTATGGCTGCTAGCAATAGCAGGGATCATTTTTAAAATACGTTTTGGTAATCAATATAAGATTATTTCCGTGACCAGTTACTTGGGGATGGGATTAATTTCATTAGTGTGCATCAAACCTTTATATCTTGCTTTAACAGGAGATGGTTTGCTGTTTTTGTGTTTAGGCGGGTTGTTTTATAGTGTTGGCATCATCTTTTATTTGAATAAACGTATTCCATTTAATCACGCTATTTGGCACCTGTTTGTGTTAGCAGGCGCCATCTCTCATTTCGTAATGCTTTGGTTTTACGTTTAATACCGTTCAATAACGTTTATTACCAATGAAAATAAAAATAAATGATATATAAACTGTGCTCAGAGTAGATACGATAAGTTGACGAATAAATATCTGATTTCGTTATTTGTCGATAATCCCCTTTATAGATTTTAAATAAAAAAATAGTGACATAACGCCACTATTTTGATTAAAAACAATGTTTACTTTACTTACAACTTACAATTGATTTCTTACAACTGCCAAGCATAGCTAAACTTCGTAAAAACAGTACGTTGATCTCGTTCTAAATTATCCAGATCATCATCTTGATAACCACCGTCAGAATAGCCAACAAAAAACAAAGTTTGCGGGTTGATTTTATAGGAATAGATTAATTGCGTTGAAAAATAACGCTCCTTACTTTCTGGGCGATCTTCAATATCGTCATAAGTATATAAGTCAGCATCACGTTTAATATCAGTATATTGGACAACAAATTTTAAAATACTTCGCATATCAAATTGATAACCAATACGAATATCGGCTTGATTTGCGGTGTATAAACGAGCATCTTCAACATCTAATTGGCTGTAATTGTAGTTGATATTGACATTTAAATGTTCATTGACATCCCATTCAATAAAAGGCTCGATATCAAGTACATCGCCTAATTGAGTATTGGCAAAATCAATTTGTTTACCAAAACGAAAAAAGTTACCGACTCTTACTTTTGCCCAAGGGTTAAATCGAGCAAACATCATAAATTGCGTTTCATCAAAATACTCATCATCATAAAAACGTTCACGATGCACGACACCAAAATTAGTATAAAACTGTTTTTTTCCTTCTAAATTACCGTGTATTTCAAATTCCTCTTCAAGCACATTACCGTCTTGATCGTAGGTTTTATCCCAATCGCCAAAATATCCCCAGCGTGTGAACATATCACCGTCATCACCATAATAATTACGACGACCACCAAGCACTACCCGTTCAATGTTAGCACGAGTTTGAAAGCCTAAATCCGCTCGGAAATCTTCACCAATATTGGTGTAATTGGCGCGTAAATTATAATCTCTAGTGCTATGCGAATAACCCACACTTAACGCTTGGTCGCTTTGCTCTTCATCAACTTCAAAGTCTTCCACCACCATCTCTGGGTTAGCCGTTTCTGAACGCGCCACTTGGTAGGTAATGTTATCTGTGTCATTAAACCAATATGAACCATCAAGTGATAATAAAGTGTTATGGTAATCATCAGCACTACGATGAGTCATCAACACGCCAACATTATTACGGGCTCCTATGTCAATTTTATAGCGAGCAATCGCAATTTCAGACTCTTCATCTAAAGTGGCAATATCTGAACCTTGGTTTCCTGGCATTAAAAACGAGGTGTTATTGTCATTAGCTAACATAAAACCGTAACTATGTTCATTGGTTTTGCCTGTTAATTTAACGCCAACATCAGGCTCGGCAATATTACGCGTGTGGACAAAGTTAAAATTTGACGTATCGAAATACGAGGCACCATCTAAGAAAAATGGACGTTTTTCAGGAAAAAATAACGAATAGGTATTATTTACATCGAGTTGACCTGAATCTGCTTCTACTTGAGAAAAATCTGGGTTAATCGTTGCATTGAGGATCATATCTTGAGTGATCCCCCAACGAATATCTAAGCCAGGTTCAACATCAACACTGCCTTCTTGCCATGAACCTGGTAAATCTGGTTTTTCATCACTTCTTGACATGGTCAGTGTTGGCGTCAGCTGAACGTTATTACCTGATTTAACTCCTTTTAAACCAACTAATTGTTGAAACTGACATAAGTTACATTTGATATTTCGATCTCTTTTATGCGTTGCCATCTGAATGCGAACATCACGAGGATAATTTCGCCAGCCAGCAATATTCCAAATTTTTTCGCCATCACTTTCAGGAAAACGAATCGAACTAAACGGAATACTCATCTCAACAACATAACCAAAATCGGTAATTTGTCCTGCGCTATCCCAAATAGCATCCCATGAATCATCTTCATTCCAGCCATCGGAGTCATCCATTTTCATGTCGGCTTGCGCACCTAACGGGTTAACAAAAAACTCAAATGCCCCTCGCTCATCATTAAAAGTATCAACAATGATCCCGACGTTATCATCAGCCCATAAAGCGTCTCTATCACGCAATGAGGCTCTAATGTTTTCTGGCTCTGGATCATAAGCTTTAAAAGCAACAAACAGCGATTGACCATTATGATAAAAATAAACCTCAGTTTTTACGGGTGCTGGCGTGCCTTCACCCGGGTTATTTTCATAAGCCAATTCCATTTTCGTGGCGGTTTGCCATGCTGCTTCATCAAGTACACCATCCACAGAAATTTCCTGATTAATTTCAGCGAGAACATGACGATTACATTCAATTTGTTGTGCATTAGTGATATGTGAAAACAAGACTCCAACCAATAAAAGGTTAAAGTTTTTATTAATAAAACAATTCGTTTT
>DAINNQ010000318.1:0-3688 GCA_036735825.1 Alteromonadaceae bacterium
TGACTATTTGTCCGCCAGAAATAATAGCCGCTAAACCATGACTGATTTCATGAAAGTAACTTTCGAACCATTTTAGCGGGATAGAGATAATTGGGATTTCGAGAAGAATAAACGCTAAAAAAAAGATCAACCAAAATTGGTATTTATTTTTCCAAGATGAAGGTGGTGTTGATGATGAGGGTGATGGTTGAATAGTTTCACTCATGTGTTCAAAAACAATTAGGACAACAGTGACTATGCATTAAGCATACAAATCGACACCAAAAGCTTGGGCAATATTATCACGTTCAGCAATATTACCCACTGATTGGTAGGCAGACACCGCGGTTTGATTCGCTTGAGAGGGTTGATCATATCCAGTATTGGTTGAGCTGCTATTTGCTGAAAAGTCTTTACTTTGTGCAAAGGTTTTATTTTGTTGCGCTTGCTCGACTAATGCTATTGATTGTTCATCAACGTCAAAGCGGGTTTGCTGTTGTGCTTGAGACTGGCTTTGTTGATTGCTCTTTTCATTTTTTTTAAGATCACGCTCAACAACAAGTCGGTCTCGTTGTTCGTTAACTCGCACGTTGTTATCAACACCTAATGTCGGCGCTGTTTGCGGGGTAAATGAATTGGCGTGATTAATTTGCATAACTTAAATTTACCAAAGAATCTCAAAATAACAAAATATAATTGTTACCTTTAAGGATAATAGAAAAACACTCTAAGCTCTACCCGGTAGCTTTTTCCATGAAACCGTATCGCGAACATAAACAGGTTGAGCATTTTCTGCATCAACTGCTAGTCCGTTTTCAAACATTGGATTGGCTATAGATAACATAGATAGCGCATTAGGAAATAAAATTTCAGGACTTGCCTGATTTATTTTCAAGCCATCAAGTTCTGCTTGATAAGCATCCCAGCCCGTACCTACACCATAAGCACAATGTGTGTGTTCAGATAAATACTGAGCTAAGTTTTGCGGGGCTAAGACATTTTCATCAACCACAGGCATCATCACGCCATCTTCATTGGCGCGATAAAAACCTGCATAAATTTCTGACATTCTGGCATCAATGGTGGCGATTACTTCCCTTTGTTGATGTTGTTCATAGGCTTGTTGCGCCATAGCTTGTAAGGTAGATACGCCAACAACGGGCAATTCTGCAGAAAAAGCTAAACCTTGCGCTACGCCAACACCAATTCGTACGCCAGTAAAACTACCCGGCCCTCGACCAAACACTAAACCATCAAGTTGCGAAAGTTGGCAATTCGCCGCTTTGAGTAATGAATCCACCATAGGTAATAGCACTAAGCTATGAGACTGTGGGCATAATTCAAATGCACTGGTAGTGGTATTATTGAACTGCAAGGCTACTGAACATGCTTCTGTTGAAGCATCTATGGCTAAATAATTTGGCATATTGGTCTATTAATCTAATTGTTTATCTATTTAACCAATGATTTAAGAAACTCACTGGCTTTGTCTATGTCTCTGCTGCGTTTCATGTCAGGTAAGCTTTTTAAAAAAACTTTACCGTATGGACGATTCACTAGTCTGTCGTCACATATTACCATGACACCTTTGTCGGTAACATCACGAATTAACCGACCAACCCCTTGTTTAAGAGCGATTACGGCTTGCGGTAACTGAATTTCACTAAAGGGGTCGCCACCTTGTCGTCGAACGTCTTCACTTCTTGCTTGTAACATAGGATCATCGGGTGAAGCGAACGGCAATTTATCAATGATGACACAAGTTAATTTATCACCTCGTACATCAACGCCTTCCCAAAAACTTGCGGTGGCGAGTAAAACCGCTTGGGAGTTTTCAATAAATTCATCCAGTATTTTCCGCTTACTCATTTGCCCTTGAACTAACAAAGGATTTTCTATCAACTGAGACAAGATATCAGCCACTTGATTGAGCATTCGATAACTGGTGAATAATAAAAAACATCCGCCTTGGCTCGCTGTAATTAATGGGATAGCGATATCCGCCAACGCTTGTGCTCGGTTAGGATGACTTGCCTCAGGTAAATACCTCGGCACCACTAATTGAGATTGCTGTAAATAATCAAACGGACTATCCACTAACAAGGTATTGGCTTTAGCTAAACCCAGTTGGTCAGTAAAATGGCTAAAGGCTTCGTCAACGGCAATCGTTGCTGAAGTAAACACCCAACCCGCATTCGACTGAGCGATATAATCACTAAATTTATCAGCAACACTCAAGGGGGTTAGGTGCAACACAACATGGCGTCTGGTCGTTTCATACCAAAAGCTCATGCCATTTTGCTCAACGTTAGCCATGATGTCGTATTTCGACAAAATAGTAACAGCTCGCTCAAAACAATTATCAATCGCTTCACTGCGAGACAAACACAACTTGATCACTTGATATAAAAAGTCGAGATCGGTTTTTAAGTTTTCAAACGAGCGGCTAATGCGCGGTTGTTGAATTTTTTCACGCCAATTCCCTCTTTCGGGATCATGGTTGAACAATAAGCGAAATTCTTGTGCTGTTTTTTGTAATTTCTCTGCCGCTTTCCCTAATTGTTTAACATCTGTCAAACTCGTATGAAACAACTGTAAAACGTCAGAGCATAAATCTAAAATTTGCCGAGTTGAAAACGCATCACCGAAGTACTCACTTGCAATATCAGGAATTTGATGAGCTTCATCGAAAATAACCACATCCGCTTTTGGAATTAATTCACCAAAGCCCGTGTCTTTGAGTGCCATATCAGCAAAAAACAAGTGATGATTCACCACCACCACATCAGCATCAATGGCTTTTTTGCGCGCGTGAACCAAATAACAATCATCGATATTTGGGCAATCTTTCGCTAAACAATTATCCAGTGTGCTGGTGACATAAGGAAAAATAGCTGAGTCTTCAGCAACATTGACCAATTCGCCAATATCACCACTGCTGGTTGATGTCGCCCATTTACGCACATTCACAAAGTCAGCTAACATCGCCGCGTCTAATTGCCCACGCTCTTGGGTATATAAATCGAGTCGGTATAGACATAAATAATTGGCTCTACCTTTTAATAAAGCTATTTGGGCATTGGTTGCCATCGCCTTACGAAGTAGCGGTATGTCTTTATGAAAGAGTTGCTCTTGTAGATTTTTTGTTCCCGTGGAAACGATGACTTTTTTTTCAGAAAGTAATGAAGGAATTAAATAAGCAAAGGTTTTACCCGTGCCCGTACCCGCTTCAACCACCAAGCTTGATTTTTGCTCGATTGCTAAGGCAACTTCCAACGCCATATCAATTTGCGCTTGACGAGGCGAATAACCGTCAAGCACTTTGGCAAGTAGACCAGATTGTGAGAAAGCGTGTTCAACGGGTGTCATGTAAAATAACTATTTGCGTGATCACTGTCACTTAACGATAAACAAATTCTCGTTATCATTTTTGTTATTAAGGTACAGTTGAAAATAAAATCAAGCCCGCATTATATATGCACACAAGTCAAAAGAAAGCGATTCAGGCCTTTTAATTTATTCGCGGTGATAATTTTAAATCCAACTCTCTAACTTTTAAGTTCACACCTGAATCAATCAATTCTTGATAAAAATCTACCAAATAACAATCAGGTTGTTTTTTACAAACAATGGCATATTTTAAAATTGCAGGTTTATAGCTTTGCAGCGAGGCTTGTTTTAACCAATAAAGAGACTGCTGATAATCTTG
>DAINNQ010000319.1:0-3686 GCA_036735825.1 Alteromonadaceae bacterium
GTAAGATCACTGTACTAGACACAGGTTTGATTGTTTTTGAACCGATTAACCGTCAATCACATCAAGATATTGTGCTGTCAAGCGGAGTGCATGGTAACGAAACCGCGCCTATTGAAATTTGTGCCAAACTCATTAAACAGCTGATATTAGGTGAACTTTATTTATCAGAGCGGGTGTTGTTTATTTTTGGTAATCCAGCGTCAATGAATATTGCTCAGCGTTTTGTGGAAGAAAACATGAATCGTTTGTTTTCTGGTGGTCACTCGATTGATCAAGGCCAAGGGGAAGGGTTGATCAATAAAGAGCGTCATCGTGCTTTGTTATTAGAAAAAACAGTAGCAGATTTTTTCCAGCAAGGGAGTCAAATTTCAGTTGAGCGTTATCGTTGCCATTATGATTTACATACAGCAATTCGCGGAGCTAAATATGATAAATTTGCGGTTTATCCTCACACGCACGGTAAACCGAGAAAAAAAGAGCAATTACAGTTTTTAAATGCCTGTGGGGTTAATACCATTTTGCTTTCAAACTCTCCAACGACTACGTTTAGTTATTTTTCTTCTCATCAATTTGGTGCCGATGCTTTTACTGTTGAATTAGGTAAAGTTAAGCCGTTTGGCGAAAATGATATGAGTGAATTTATTCAAGTAGAAACGACATTAGCGCGTTTGATCAGTGGCGAGTCGTTAGAACTTAAGCCTTATGATGAATCAGACTTTAATTTATTTGTTATTTCTCAAATTGTGAATAGAACTGCGGAAAACTTCACTTTGAATTTTTCAGAGGATGTTGAAAACTTTACTGACTTTCCAATGGGTTATGTTTTAGCAACTGACGGAGAAACTGACATTACCGTAAAACATGAAGGTGAAGCGATCATCTTTCCTAATGCCCAAGTTGCCATTGGACAGCGCGCATTATTAACGGTAATTCCCACTACGCTATAAGTTTTCAAATCGAAAACCACGTTAAATTAGTAAATAAACAGCTACGTTTTGACCGTTGAAAACTTTCAGCAAAACTTGTTTTTCAGTTTACGTAAAGGTAAAGTGCTTGCGTTGTTACAATCAACGCACTTTACATATGGGCGAAGACCCTGACGATAATTAAAATGCTTGTCTGGTGTAGTGATCCTATACTTGCAACAAGATAGTTATTTATTCCCCTTGTTCGCAAGGATTATAATAAAGAGAATGCTATGAACACTGAAATATATAAAGAAAGTCCGGTTGTCCATCAACCTGCTTTTATTGATGGTCATTCAGTTGAAATCCCAATCCTCAAGCTATTACAACAAGATGGCAGCGTTTATAAAAATGCTGATTTACCAGAAATAGACCAAGAACACGCAGTAAAGATTTATAAATCTTTAGCATTTCATCGCGTGTTAGATGAACGTATGGTTGCCGCACAACGCCAAGGCCGCATTAGTTTTTACATGGCAGCTCTAGGTGAAGAAGCCGCAAGCGTTGGTGGTGCCGCAGCACTGAAGCCGCAAGATATGATCATGGCGCAATATCGTGAACAAGGGGCGCTGATCTATCGAGGTTTCTCTCTTGAAAACTTTATGAACCAAATGTTTTCAAATGAAAAAGATTTAGGAAAAGGTCGTCAAATGCCCATTCATTATGGCAGTAATGAATTAAACTACATGACGATCTCTTCGCCATTAGGCACTCAAATTCCGCAAGCGGCAGGTTATGCTTATGGGCAAAAGCTGCAAGGCAAAGATGCTGTAACCTTATGTTACTTCGGTGAAGGTGCTGCCTCAGAAGGTGACTTTCATGCTGGTTTAAATATGGCCGCAGTACATAATGCTCCAGTCATATTCTTTTGTCGAAATAATGGTTACGCTATTTCAACACCGGCTGACGAACAATATAAAGGTAATGGTATTGCTTCTCGTGGTGTTGGCTATGGCATAAAAACATTGCGCATTGATGGCAATGACATTCTTGCTGTGATGAAGGCTGTGCAATTTGCTCGCGCGTATGCGCTTGAAGAAAACAAACCTATGATCATTGAAGCCATGTCATACCGTTTAGGTGCTCATTCAACCTCAGATGATCCATCGGGTTATCGCACCAGAGAAGAAGAAGCGAAATGGCAAGCACATGATCCTATTCTTCGAATGAAAAACTGGATGCTAGCGCAAAAATGGTGGTCTGAAGCTCAAGAAACTGAGCTCTTTGAAACTTTACGTGAAAAAGTGTTAGCGGCGGTTAAAGTATCAGAAAAAATCGCTAAACCACCCGTTGAAGATTTAGTTACTGATGTTTACGACCAAGTTCCTAAACATTTGCAAGCACAATTAGACGCATTAAAAGTACATATCAAGAAATATCCAGAAGCTTACCCATTTACTGCTGGGAGAATTAAATAATGGCTCAAATGAATTTGTTACAGGCAATTAATAATGCCTTAGATATTGCCATGGCAGAAAATGACAGCGCGTTATGTTTTGGTGAAGACGTTGGGCATTTTGGTGGCGTATTTCGTGCAACCAGTGGTTTGCAAGAAAAATACGGTAAAGCACGTTGTTTTAATACCCCGTTGGTTGAGCAAGGCATTATTGGTTTTGCGAATGGTTTAGCCTCGCAAGGCAGCACACCCATTGCCGAAATTCAATTTGCTGATTACATCTTCCCAGCTTTTGATCAAATCGTGAATGAATCAGCTAAATTTCGTTACCGTAGTGGCAATGAATTTAATGTGGGTAAATTAACAATCCGTACACCTTATGGTGGTGGAATTGCTGGTGGTTTATATCATAGTCAATCGCCTGAAGCTTATTTTGCTCATACTCCAGGATTAAAAATTGTTGTTCCGCGTAATCCTTATCAAGCTAAAGGTTTATTATTAGCTGCTATTCGCGATGATAACCCTGTGGTTTTCTTTGAACCGAAACGTTTGTATCGCGCATCGGTTGGGGAAGTGCCTGAAGAAGATTATCAATTACCGATTGGTAAAGCCGAAGTAATGAAACAAGGGAGTGATATCACTTTACTTGCTTGGGGCGCTCAATTAGAAATAGTAGAAAAAGCTGCGAAATTAGCCAGTGATGACGGTATTTCATGTGAAATTATTGATCTAAGAACTATTTTGCCATGGGATGTCGAAACCGTTGCCAATTCTGTTGTTAAAACAGGTCGTTTATTAATCTCTCAAGAAGCGCCATTAACGGCAGGTTTTGCGAGTGAGATTGCCGCAACTATTCAACAAGAATGCTTTTTACATTTAGAATCTCCGATAGCACGTATTTGTGGTATGGACACGCCTTATCCATTGGCGTTAGAAAAAGAATATCTTGCAGATCATTTGAAAATTTATGAAGCCATTAAACATAGTGTTAATTACTAGGATTATTGAACATGAGCATTGATTTTATATTACCAGATATTGGTGAAGGTATCGTTGAATGTGAACTGGTTGAATGGCTAGTAAATGAAGGCGATAATATTGTTGAAGATCAGCCAGTTGCTGATGTCATGACAGATAAAGCGTTAGTACAAATTCCAGCGATGCATTCAGGGATTGTTGATAAATTGTATTATCAAAAAGGTGATATTGCTAAAGTGCATCAGCCTTTATTCGCGATGACACCGAATGATGGTGCAGCTAGCGAAAGCTCGATTAACGAGAGTTCTACTAGTGACAACGCAAGTGTTGATACATCAAGTTCTTCA
>DAINNQ010000320.1:0-3677 GCA_036735825.1 Alteromonadaceae bacterium
TAACCGCCATGTCATGCGCTTCGACTAATGATATAGCCGTACCTTTATTGCCAGCGCGACCTGTTCGGCCAATGCGATGAATATAAATATCCGCTTTTCTTGGCATGTCGAAATTAATAACATGAGTGATATCATCAATATCGAGCCCGCGAGCAGCAACATCGGTGGCAACTAAAACATTGACATCATCTTTGCGTAATCGGTCAACCGCGTTGTTGCGTTTATCTTGTGGCATTTTACCTTCTAACCACGCACAAGGCAGTTCAGCGGCGTATAACTTACCTGAAAGGTATTGAACCGTTTCTCGTTTATTCGCAAATACAAGCGCTTTTTTTACGTCTTCTTGCTTGAGGATATTGGCAAGTAGGGCAAATTTGTGTTCTTTGTCGTCAGCTAAATGTATCCATTGATGAATTTTTGCTTTTTCTTTACGCGAAGGATTTGATTCTAAAAATACCGGCTCATTTAAAATTTCTTTCGAAAATTTAACTATGTGCGAACCTTCTAGCGTAGCTGAAAACAACATGGTTTGTTTACGCCATCTCGCTTCGCCAATTATACGATTGATGGTTTCTGAAAAGCCCATGTCTAGCATACGATCAGCTTCATCTAAGATCAGAATTTCAATATCGCGCGCATCGAACTGTTCGTTTTCTATGTATTCCAGTAAACGCCCAGGAGTGGCAATCAATATGTCAGTTGTTGACGTGAGAATATCTTTATGACTGCCATAATTCACGCCGCCAGTAATTACGCCAGTTTTTATGTTGGTTAATGAGGTCAGTTTTTCACTTTGTTCACTTATTTGAATGGCAAGTTCACGCGTAGGTGATAACACTAAAACGCGAGGAAACCCCGGTTTTGTTCTCGGGTAATCTAATAAATGTTGCGCTGCAGGTAAAAGAAATGCGGCTGTTTTCCCAGTTCCAGTAGGCGCAGATGCCAAAACATCTTTACCTGTCATTGCTACAGGTAATACAAGTGATTGGATAGACGTAGGTTTTGTAAACCCGATATTGTTAATTCCGCCTAGTAGTGCTGAATCTAGGTCAAACTGTTCAAACATAGTGATTTTTTTGCTCAAAATAAATATCTGCAGATTATAGTGGTAAAGTGACTAATAACCTATAGTTCTTCTGAAAAACTTTGAGCGAATGGAAGATTAATCAGCTAAAATTTCATTAATTTGTTGTTTGAGTTGCTGACACCAAGTGGTAATTCTTTCGTCAGTTAACTGATATTGATTGTCTTCATCCAATGATAAACCAACAAACTGGCTTTGATCTGCGGTTAACCCTTTTGAGGCTGAAAATTCATAGCCTTCATTTGGCCAGTAGCCAATGACATAGGCACCTTGGGCAATGACTTGTTCATGCAACATGCCAAGCGCATCTTGAAACCAATCGGTATAACCAATTTGATCACCCATGCCATAAAGTGCAACAATTTTATCATTTAAATCTAAATCATTGATTTCAGACCAATGACTTTCCCAGTCTTCTTGGAGCTCACCATAATCCCATGTGGAAATACCAAAAATAATGATGTCAAACTGCTGACAATCAGCAAGGCTTGCGTCTTTAATATTAAAAAGCGCTATCACTCCTTCATCAAAATGCGTTTGAATTTTTTCTGCGGCTATTTCTGTGTAACACGTAGTAGAACCGTAAAAAAGACCAATTTTCATGCTGTTAACCTAACATCTAATAAGGAGAAATAAAGTGGCGGCAAGTTTAACAGAATCCACTAACAAGACGCCACGATTAAGACGCTAATTTTCCATGCAAGTTAACCGTGACGATTGCATTTTAATGACTTTCCCTGTAATTTTGTCGCCAATTAAACGGTCTTTTTTCAATATCCCCAATATTCGGGTTCGACCGATTAGCTCTACATTCAAATAAATTAGGATATTTTATGTTTAAGCAATGCATGACGATGTTAGTTTTACTTAGTGCGGTAGTGACATCTCATGTTCACGCAGAAAAAGCAGAAGTTTTATCTGTAAAAGCACAAGCGGAACTATCGGCAAAACTTTCAGCAACCCTAGGTTTAGACATTGTTTCAGTGAGTGTTTCCCCGTTTAACTCTTTACTTGAAGTTGTCACTAATCAAGGTTTGTTTTATGCCAGTCAAGACGGAAAGTTTTTAGTGCATGGTAAGCTTTATGGAATTGATGCTAATAATGTTGTCAATTATACCGAGGAAAGTTTAGCCAAAGTGCGAGTTGATGGCATGAAACAATTTAAAGATGACATGATTGTTTATCCTGCTAAAGATGAAAAACATGTTATTACTGTGTTTACTGATATTACCTGTGGTTATTGCCGTAAAATGCACAAGCAAATGGACGAACTGAACGATAATGGCATTACTGTCCGTTATTTAGCGTATCCACGTTCGGGTGTAAAAGATCAGTTTGGTCAATATTCACAAGGTTTTAAAGATTTACGTTCGATTTGGTGTCATGAAGAGCCTAGTGAAGCGATGACTAAAGCGAAATTAGGCTCAAATGTTGCGCAACGTATTTGTGACAAGCCGATTGAAGCCGAATTTAATTTTGGCCGTCAAGTAGGGGTAAGTGGCACGCCAGCCATTATTTTTGATAATGGTTTTATGTTACCAGGTTATAAAGAACCTGCGGCTTTATTAGCTATTTTAGAAAGCATGAAGGCAGACAGTTAATCATTGAGAATGGCTAAAAAGTTGGTTTAAAGTGGAAGTTTACTTTCACTTTTCTAAAGAACAAATTGCATTTTATTAGATAAATAAATCAGGTAAATAACAAAGGTCAATCATTCCATAATGAAGAAAGTTATTGTTCGTCGAGAACAGATAGAAGATAGTTATTTACCTGATCATCTTCACCCCATCATCAAACAAATCTATGCCACAAGAGGCGTAAAATCAGAGCAAGAGTTACTGCTCAATGTGAGCCAATTATCTGATGTTGAAAGCCTATTGGGCTTAGAGAAAGGCTGTCAGGTCTTACATCAGGCACTTCTCAAGCAACAGCGAATATTTATTATTGGTGACTTTGATGCCGATGGCGCAACAAGCACAGCATTAATGATCAATGCTTTGGCTATGTTAGGCAGCCAAAATCATCAATTTTTAGTACCGAATCGCTTTGAATATGGCTATGGCTTAACCCCCGAAATCGTTGATATTGCCGCACAACAAGGCGCTGAGTTATTGATCACGGTAGATAATGGTATCAGCTGCTGCAAAGGTGTTGCTAGGGCAAAAGCATTGGGGCTTAATGTTATCGTCACCGATCATCATTTGCCAGGCAATGATCTGCCGATTGCTGATGCGATCATTAACCCTAATCAGCACGGTTGCCAATTTCCAAGCAAAGCGCTTGCGGGTGTGGGTGTCGCTTTTTATTTTATGTTGGCAATGCGTAAATATTTACGCGAGTTAAACTGGTTTGAACAACACGGATTAGCTGAGCCAAATATTGCCCAACTGCTTGATTTAGTCGCTTTGGGTACTGTTGCTGATGTTGTCTCGCTTGACGCTAATAATCGCATATTGGTTGAGCAAGGATTAAAGCGTATACGAGCAGGGCATACGCGCCCTGGTATTCAAGCGCTCATTGAAGTGGCGGGTAAAGATCAGCAAAAGCTCACCGCTGCAGATTTTGGTTTTGCTCTAGGGCCACGCATCAATGC
>DAINNQ010000321.1:0-3671 GCA_036735825.1 Alteromonadaceae bacterium
TTCGAATACACATTAATCGTGATCATTTTAGTGTGGCTAAACGTTATCGTTAAATAAGTAATAGATTATTTTTCCCTATTAATTAAAGGTGGAAAAGTCAGTCTTCTTCAGTTATTCATCAATTAATTTAGCGAGTTATATTTAAGCTTACACTTTATTAATACATCTAATTAAAACGCTTGTTTAAATTATTTGCTTTTCATTTTTTTTCAAGGCACACTCAGTCGACTATTATTATAAGCACGATTGTTCACCCTAAATTTAATTGAGGAGACTAGGCATGTTATTTCAAGGCAAAAGCCTTTCTGCCGAGCTGTTGGATAACGGTATCGTTGAATTCAAATTCGATGCCCAAGGTTCAGTAAACAAGTTTGATCAGGAAACGTTTAAAGAATATAGAGAAGTTGTTAGCGCAATTAATTCATGCAGTGATGCTAAAGGTGTTTTAGTAACATCAGGTAAATCTAGCTTCATTGTTGGTGCTGATATCACTGAATTTTTGGATATGTTCAAAAAACCAGAAGCAGAATTAATTCCTTGGATCAAGCAAGGCTCAGATGTTTTTGATTCTTTTGAAGATCTTAATATGCCAACCGTTGTTGCCCTTAATGGTTTTGCTTTAGGCGGTGGTTGTGAAATGAGCCTTGCCTGTGATTATCGTATTGCAGATACAACGTGTTCAATTGGCCTGCCCGAAGTTAAGTTGGGCTTGATGCCAGGCTTTGGTGGAACAGTTCGTTTACCTCGCCTTATTGGTGCTGACAATGCCATAGAGTGGATGTCGACAGGGCAAGCTCACAAGCCAGAACAAGCGCTAGCCGTTGGTTTATTAGATGCTGTAGTTTCACCTGAAAATTTACGCGAAGCAGCACTTACCACCTTACAACAAGCGATTGACGGTAAATTAGACTGGCGGGCTAAACGTCAACCAAAACTAGAAGCATTGAAGTTATCACCTACCGAAACAGTAATGACTTTTAGTACGTGTAAAGGCATGATTGCCGCAAAAGCAGGTAAACATTACCCTGCGCCAATGGCGACGGTTAACACTATTGAAGCCGCAGCTGGTTTAGATCGCGCTGGTGCTATGGCACTTGAAAACAAAGGTTTTGCTCAATTAGCAAAAACTGATGCTGCTACCGCACAAATTGGCCTATTTATGGCTGATCAAGTGGTTAAAGGTAAAGCGAAAAAAGCTGGTAAAATGGCAACTAAATCAGTTGATCGCGCTGCCGTTTTAGGTGCTGGCATTATGGGCGGTGGTATCGCGTATCAATCGGCGTACAAAGGCACGCCAATTGTGATGAAAGATATCAATAATCAAGCATTAGATTTAGGTTTATCCACTGCTGCAGGAATTTTAGGAAAACTTGCTGAACGTGGTCGTCTTGATGCCAAGAAAATGGCGACTGTGCTTAACAATATCACGCCAACATTAAGCTATGACAGCGTAAAAGATGCTGATGTTGTGGTGGAAGCCGTCGTTGAAAACCCGAAAGTTAAAGCAGCAGTACTCGCTGAAGTTGAAGGATATGTGAGTGAAGATGCAATTTTAACTTCAAATACCTCAACAATTTCAATTGATCTTTTGGCGCAAAGCGTAAAGCGCAAAGATAAATTCTGTGGCATGCACTTTTTTAATCCTGTGCATAAAATGCCATTGGTAGAAGTGATCCGCGGCAAAGATACCTCAGATGAAACAGTCGCAGCTGTTGTGGCTTATGCGGCTAAAATGGGTAAATCACCGATTGTTGTCAATGACTGCCCAGGGTTTTATATCAACCGTGTTTTATTCCCATATTTTGCTGGCTTTAGCCAATTAGTGCTTGAAGGTGCTGATTTTGTAGCCGTTGACAAAGTCATGGAAAAAGAATTTGGTTGGCCGATGGGACCAGCATACCTGCTTGATGTTGTGGGAATAGATACTGCTGATCATTGTACTGGTGTGATGTCAGAAGGCTTTCCAACAAGAATGGCAAAAATTGACAATGACCCAGTCAGTGCACTTTATAACGCGAATCGTTTAGGCCAAAAAAATGGTGGCGGTTTCTTTGATTACGGAAAAGATAAGCGTGGTAAACCAACAAAAGTTGCTGCTCCAGCGGCATATGAGTTGTTAAACGCTGAGCGCAAAGAGTTTACAGGTGAAGAAATTATTGCCCGCTTAATGATCCCAATGGTCAATGAAGTGATTCGTTGTTTAGAAGAAGGCGTGGTAGATACTGCGGCAGAAGCTGATATGGGCTTAATTTATGGCTTAGGTTTCCCTCCATTTAGAGGGGGTCCTATTCGTTATCTGGAAACACTAGGTTTAGATAACTTTATTGCTATGGCTGATAAATACGCGCACTTAGGTGAAATTTATCAAGTGACTGATGGTCTTCGCGAGATGGCGGCATCAGGTAAGTCATATTTTTTAACTGACGTAAAAACAGCTTAGGAGCCGACCATGAAAGAAGTCGTAATTGTCGATTGTATTCGCACACCTATGGGGCGCTCTAAAGCGGGCGTTTTTCGTAACGTACGTGCAGAAGGTTTATCTGCACATTTAATGCAGCAATTATTAGTACGTAACCCTAATTTAGATCCTGCGTTAATTGAAGATATTATTTGGGGCAATGTTAAACAAACCAAAGAACAAGGCTTTAATATTGCGCGTAACGCACAATTGTTAACTGATATTCCAAAGCATGTTGGTGCGGTCACAGTGAACCGTTTATGTGGTTCATCAATGCAAGCTTTGCATGATGCAACAACTAACATTATGGCAGGACAAGGTGATGTTTTTATTGTTGGCGGAGTTGAGCATATGGGTCATGTGCCTATGATGTATGACGTTGACTTTGATCCAGCTCTAAGCAAGTACATCTCTCGTGCTGCAGGCAATATGGGATTAACCGCTGAATTACTAGGTAAGCAACACGGAATTACCCGCGAACAACAAGATGCTTTTGCAGCACGTTCACATCAACGCGCGCATAAAGCCACCCTTGAAGGCCGCTGGGCGAATGAAATTGTTGCTACTCAAGGTCATGACGCAATGGGTGCCTTAATCATGGTTGAGCATGATGAAGTTATTCGCCCTGAAACCACTGTTGAAACGCTTGCTGGTTTACGTCCCGTGTTTGATCCAGTGAATGGCACTGTTACAGCAGGTACTTCTTCAGCGCTTTCTGATGGAGCTTCGGCAATGTTAGTCATGTCAGCAGACCGCGCTAAAGAACTTGGCTTAACTCCTCGTGCGAAAATTCGTGGTATGGGAGTTGCTGGTTGCGATCCGTCTACTATGGGCTTTGGCCCTGTACCGGCAACTAAAAAGGCATTACAACGTGCTGGTTTATCATTAGCTGATATTGAGTTAGCAGAGTTTAACGAAGCGTTTGCCGCTCAAGCACTTTCATGTGTTAGAGCGTTAGGTTTAGAAGATAAAGCTGATGATATGATTAACTTAAACGGTGGAGCTATTGCTTTAGGCCATCCATTAGGTTGTTCAGGTTCTCGCATTACAGGTACATTATTGAACTTGATGGAAGGTCAAGATGTGAATATTGGCTTAGCAACCATGTGTATTGGTTTAGGTCAAGGTATAGCAACGATTATTGAGCGTTGTTAATAACTGGCTATATTTGTTTTAAGCGTTGCACGAAAGTGCCACATGCATTTGTATACTG
>DAINNQ010000322.1:0-3659 GCA_036735825.1 Alteromonadaceae bacterium
TCTGTGACTTTCTACAGACTTTATAAGAATTTATCGCTTCTATTCATTATTATGTTGGAAACATACGAAAAAAATAATAACAATTGAAACCATTCTAAGTACAAAGGTTGAGTGATTAACGCTAATTTTTTAAACAAATAAAAATATAAATTACAAAAAAATGATATAAAAAAACCACCCTCAATTTAGGTGGTTTTTATAGGGTACTTTTTAATTTTGAATATTATTCGTCAAATGGATTAACCAAAATGATCGTCTCATTTCGATCAGGTCCTGTTGAAATAATATCAATTGGTACACCTGTTATTTCTTCAATGCGCTTAATATACGCTTTTGCATTTTCCGGTAAAGCTTCAAGAGAAGTTGCACCAACTGTTGTTTCACTCCAACCAGGCATTGACTCATAAACAGGAGTGATTCGCTCATAACCTTCAGCAGCTGTAGGCGGAACCGTGATCACTTCACCTGACTCAGTTTTATAACCAGTACAGATTTTAAGTTCAGTTAAACCATCAAGCACATCAAGTTTTGTTAAACAAAAGCCTGTGACACTATTGATTTGCACTGCACGATGCATGGCAACAGCGTCAAACCAACCACAACGACGTTCACGTCCTGTTGTTGCACCAAATTCATGGCCAACAGTACCTAAATGATGACCAATTTCATCTTTAAGCTCAGTTGGGAAAGGGCCTGAACCAACACGAGTAGTGTAAGCTTTAGTAATGCCTAAGATGTAATCTAAATGGCGAGGACCAAATCCACAACCTGTTGATACACCACCAGCAGTAGTGTTCGATGATGTTACATAAGGATAGGTACCGTGATCGATATCTAACAATGTTCCTTGCGCACCTTCAAACATTATTGACTCACCAGCTTTGCGAGATTGATCAATAATTTCTGAAATATCGGCAACCATATCAATGATCACATCTTTAACTGCTAATGCTTCAGCAAGTACTTCATCATAATCAACAGCATCAACTTTATAATATTGAGTCAAAGCAAAGTTATGGTATTCCATAATTTCTTTTAACTTAACAGCAAAGGTTTCTGCATTGAATAAATCACCCACTCGTAAACCACGACGAGCAACTTTATCTTCATACGCTGGACCAATACCACGACCAGTAGTACCGATAGGCTTGCTGCCACGCGCCTTTTCACGTGCGGCATCAAGCGCATTATGATAAGGAAGAATAAGTGGACATGCGTCACTGATCAATAAGCGTTCACGCACTGGAACACCACGATCTTCAAGCATTTTGATTTCTGTCATTAGTGCTTTTGGACAAAGCACAACACCATTACCAATTAAGCATTTTACGTTATCACGCAAAACACCCGATGGAATAAGATGAAGTACTGTTTTTTCACCGTTTATCACTAATGTATGGCCAGCATTGTGACCACCTTGATAACGTACTACGTACTTGGCTTTATCTGTAAGTAGGTCTACAACCTTACCTTTACCTTCGTCACCCCATTGAGTGCCGAGAACTACGACGTTTTTACCCATATTGACATATTGGAAAGAAAATTAGGCGGGGATTCTATCAAAATTACAAATTGAGTCCAAGCACTAATTTGGCGGTTTTTAGTACGATAGAGAAAATTCAATTGTGGAGAGTTACTTAGCGCAAAGAATTAATACAAGTCGTAATAAATTTTATAGCCATAACAAAAACAGCCCAATAGCCACTAACACGACACCAATCGTCCTAATTGATTGAATAGGCTCATCAGCTAACTTTAAAACATAAGCACGCCATTTATTGGGAAAAAGCGCGGGAATTAACCCTTCGATTATCAGCGCGAGTGCTAACGCACTAAATAATATCTCTTTTGTTATGTCCATAAAAAGTCCTTGTTATATTATCTAATACCCATTGAAATAATGAATTGACCAACTTAAAGTTTCATTACTTCAATTGGTATAACTGTGCAAAGTAATGAATTATCACGCTGTAGATACAAAAAAGCCATGACAATGCCATGGCTTTCACACGTGAATTAAAGCTATTTTTTGATTTTAACGCTTTCTTTTAAATAATGAAAAAATTCATTATCTGGTTGCACAACCATAATGTCATTTTTACTACTAAAGCTTTTTTCGTATGCTTCTAAACTTCTAAGAAAGTTAAAAAATTCTGTATCTTTCCCATAAGCATCCGCATAAACTTTTGCAGCAAGTGCATCACCTTCACCACGAATTTCAAAAGCGTTCTTTTGAGCGGTTGCAAGCATAACCGTGACTTTAGCATCAATTGTTGCGCGAATAATTTCAGACTGTTCTTGACCTTGAGAGCGATGCTCTTTGGCAACCGCAGTACGTTCCGCACGCATACGATCATAAATTGATGCGCTCACCTCAGTTGGTAAGTTAATCGCTTTAATACGCACGTCAATGACTTCAATACCTAAGTCTTCACGGCTGCTTTCTGCGCTTATCAAAGTTTTGTCCATGATAGTGTCACGATCGCCAGAAACAATTTCTTTAATCGTTCTTGCACCGAATTCCGTTCTTAAACCGTTATTCACTTTTTGTTTCAATAGTGCTTGCGCATTTTCTATTGAACCTGAAGTACGTAAATAATAAGTAGAAAAATCAACAATTCGCCATTTGACGAATGAATCAACCATCAAATCTTTTTTCTCAGACGTCACAAAACGATCAGCCGTTTCATCTAATGTTTGTATGCGAGCATCAAGCTTTTTAACCATTTCAATGAAAGGGATTTTAAAATGTAAGCCTGGCTCATATATTTTCATTTGACCTGAGTCATCACGTTTAATCTTGTTAAACTGGAAAACAATGCCACGTTGACCTTCAAAAACAACGAAAACTGACGAGATAACTAAGGTAAATAGTGCAGCAACAATGGCAATAAGAAAATTTTTCATCGCTTAGTTTCTCCCACTATTAAAACGGTCAGTGCGACCTGTTGACGTTGGCGTCGAATTTACGGTGTTCGAGGCATTATTTACACTAGATGCTGAATTTGGAATCGTGCGTTGAATTGGCGCATGTTGTTCCATCATTTTATCTAATGGTAGGTAGATCATGTTATTTCCACCTTCAACATCAATCATCACTTTACTGGTATTGCTATACACTTTTTCCATCGTCGAAATATAAATACGTTGGCGAGTCACTTCAGGAGCCGCTAAATATTCAGGGAGTAGCTTGTTAAAACGAGCCACCTCACCTTCTGCATCGAGAACAGTTTGTTCTTTATATGCTAGCGCTTCTTGCTCCATACGTTTTACTCGACCACGCGCTCTAGGCTCAATGCCACGAGCGTATGCTTCAGCTTCACGTAAAAAACGCACTTCATCTTCTTGTGCTGAAATAGCATCATCAAATGCATCTTTTACTTCTTCTGGAGGACGAGCATCCTTGAAGTTAACATCAACAATAATTAAGCCTAAATTATAAGGCTCAATGATTTTGTCTAATTCAACCCAAACTGCTTGGCGAACATCTTCACGCCCACTCGTTAGGATATCATCCATTCTTGCATGACCGATTACATAACGTAATGCACTATCTAAAGACTGGCTTAAGCTATCATCAGCGTCAGTTACGCTAAAAATATAATTTCTAGGGTTAACTACGCGATACTGAATTTGCATTTCAACACGAACAACGTTTT
>DAINNQ010000323.1:0-3648 GCA_036735825.1 Alteromonadaceae bacterium
GAAATTTCATGATTGCTGTTAAATTGCCAATTGAAGAGTCCGCAATCTAAGTACTGATGATGCTCTGAAATATCAGCAGTAGTGCAGCCCAGCAAGGTTAAAATATCTCGAAATAATTGTGACTGATTTAATGTGGATAAACTCACTTCAATCACATCAATTGCTGTTTCATTTTTCAATTCGTGAGCAGGCTGTTGCTCTTCAATGTTGGTGGCTGTTGACGGGGCGCAGAGTTTTGTATCAGCAATGCTAGGGTTGTTTTTCCGTTGCCATAAGGCAATACCCATTTCATTGAGATAAACTAATTGCTTGCTGTTAACCGCCATGAAAAGCTTCACTATTGAATCATTAGACGGTCAGTATAGTTACCGACAAGGTTAATGTTAAGCGCTTTATGATCTTCATTTAGCTATTGCGGTTGAAGCAGGCTTTTCTTGGTAGCTAATAATTGTTCAAATTCCTGACTCGGAATAGGTTTGCTATACAAATAACCTTGGTATTCTTCACAATGCATTTTTTGCAATTCATCTAAATGCTCAGCAAGCTCTACACCTTCACCAACAACGGTTAGCTTTAAGGTGTGCGCAAGAGAAACAATCGACTTAACAATGCTTTGGTCAACTTCACTTTCATGCATGCCCATAATAAAACTCCGATCAATTTTAAGCACATCAATCGGAAATCGTTTTAAGTAATTGAGTGAAGAAAAACCAGTGCCGAAGTCATCAAGCGCTAATTGAAAGCCTAACTTTTTAATTTGATCCATGGTTGAAATCGCCATTTCAATATCATTAAGTAACATGCTTTCGGTGATCTCAATTTTAATATACTGCGGATTTATCTGAAATTGACTTAATTTCGCCTGTAACAAGGTGATCAATTCTTGTGATTGGGTAAACATTTGCGCGGAAATATTGATTGAAATAGCGCCAAATTTTGTATTTTGTTGCACCCATAATGCCACTTGCTCAAATACCGAGTTAATGGTGTGTCGGTCAATTTGGTCAATAAATCCTGCTTGTTCAGCTAAAGGAATAAATGTTTGCGGTGAAACTATTTCTCCATTAGGTTCTATCCATCTAATAAGGGCTTCTGCGCCAGTAATTTCACCTGTTTGGGTATTCACTAATGGTTGATAATAATACTCAAAATATTGATTATTAATGGCATTGAGTAACTTTTGCTCTTGCTCTAACTGGTTGGCAACTTCATTGTTCATTCTCGCTTCAAAAAAGCGGTAATTGTGGTTTTCGGTATTTTTGACATCGAGCATGGCAATGGCAGCTTTTTTCAATAATCCCTGCGGATTATCACTATCATCAGGATAAACCGTTATCCCCATGCTCGCTGTTAAATTAAAAGCCGAGTCATTAACGTTAAAGGGTTGGTCAAAAATGGATAATATTTTTTGAGCTACTCGAACTGCGCTGCGTTTAGGCTCATTCAATTCTGCCAAAATACAAAATTCGGCACCGTTGATATGGGCGATCACGTCTTTTCTGTATAACGTATTTTTCAAACGATTGGCGATTTCATGGATGAGTGTATCACCAACAGCATGGCCAAATGAGTCGTTGATTTTTTTAAAACCATTCACGTCTAACAGTAATAATGTCGGTGTTTTATGCGAATGTTTTGAGTTTAAGCAAGACTGTTTGATGAGTTGATCGAGCAAGGTTCTATTGGGTAAACCAGTTAAATCATCATGTGTGACTAAGCGCGCCAATTGCTGCTCTGATTTTTTACGATCAGTGATATCTCGAAACACACCTAAGTAATGAATAATTTCATTGTTGTCGTTTTTGATTGCTTCAATATCGAGTTCAAGCGGGAAAACTTCATTGTCTGAGCGCTGCTCATACAGTTCGCCATGCCATGTTTCTTCTAATTTAGCTTGTAATAAAATGCGTTTGGTGAACGCTTCGTCTTGGCCGTTAACATGGGCAAACGCAATTTTTTTACCAATCACTTCAATTCTGGTTTTGTGCGTTTGTAAGACATAGGCATTATTGACCGCTTCTATTTCAAAATGCTCATTGGTGATCCAAACCGCATCAGCGGTGTTACTAAAGGCATGTGAAAGCAGCAATAATTGCTTTTCGTTGGCTGCAATTTCTTTGTTATGTAACGCTAATCGCCTTGCTTGGATTTTATTGTAATAACGATTGAGTAGTAAAAAGAGTATAACGATGACAGCAATGGCCAAATAAAGGGTGAATTTTTGCTGGCTTGCCGCAACTTTAATTGCTTCAGTATTGAGTTGATTTTCTTTTTCGAGCAGTTGAATTTGTTTTTCTCTATTTTGCTTTTCAAACCGTTCATGCAAATTAGTGATCGAGCTTTCTTGTGCACTTTTGAGCAATTCAATACTTTGATTATTGTATTGCTCAAAGTAGGTGAGTGCTTTGTCGTATTGTCCTTGTTGTTGATATAATTGACTAATTTTTAACAACACTTTGACGGCTTCTTGCGCTAATTGCATTTCTCTAAAATGTTCAATGGCTTCTAAATAAAACGCTAACGCTTGTTGATATTTATTCTGTTGGCTGAGTAAATTTGCTAACGACACTTTAGCTATTGAAATATTGGTTTTGTCGTTTGCACGAGTGCTTAATAACAGTGCTTGTTGAATAAGTGTCTCACTTTGAGCAAATTCATCAATGGCTTGCAAGGTTTCCGCTTTGGCCAATAAGGTTTGAATTTTTATCTTAGGATAATTATCAATGCTTTCGTGCTTAAACACCTTTTGAAAACTTGCCAGCGCATTGTCATAATTTTTAGCTGCTGAATAATAAATTCCTAGATTACTTAAGCCGCGTAAATAGTTTTGCTCATTATTAAGTTGTTTCGACAGCGCTAATGATTGATTCATTAATGAAATGGCTTGTAGATAATTTTGCTGAGCCCAGCTGATCATTGATAAATTATTATATATTGCCAGTTTGCCTGATGGTTTATCCGCTTTTTCATAAAGCTCCATGGTGGCAATAAAGTGTTGCTGAGCTTCCCTATAATCAGACGTCTTAAAGTAACTAATGCCAAGCGAGTTATACAAAATGGCTTTATCTAGTTCCTTTACAAAGAGGGTGTTATTAACAAAATTTCGTTTAGCTTGAAGGTTAAAATTTGCCAGTTGCTGTTTGAGGTTCTCTCCTTCAGAAATCGCGATAATGTACTCGCCATTCACTCTATGTAATTCCATTTGATATAAGTTAATTAAAAAATTAACCACTTGCTGTTCTTGTTTAGGGAGAGTTAACGTTGCAAGTTTATCTCGCCATTGTTGTGCCGATTCGCCATCATTTGTTTGGGCATTAATGAACATCAACTGCAAATAAAGTAAGGCAGCGACACGCGGATGAGTAGTAGGTGATATGTCAAAACTTAAAGCTTGTCCACGCAGATATTTTTCTTCATTACTTAAACTGTCATGATAAAAAATAGCGCTAAAACTTTGATATGCTGATTGGTTGCTATAAGTGACTTGACGTGACAATGCCGAAGGTGCGAAAAAAATAGCACCAATTATCAGCCAGCATATTGGCATGAAAGACAAACATCTTGGCATACAAAGGCTACCTTACAACAAGTCATTATTGATGCTAATGACTAACTCTCTGATTAATAGGTAATTAAAGAGGTGTAAAA
>DAINNQ010000324.1:0-3645 GCA_036735825.1 Alteromonadaceae bacterium
AGTAATCACATCAATATCGAGTAAATTAATGCCGTCGGCAGATAATTGAAAGGCATGAGCAAATTTTATTAAGCGTTTTTCTACTTTTAATCGCTCGATAATTTCTTCACTGAGTTGTTTATTAGTAATGGAATACTGACGGGCATTGATGACAGTTTCTAATGTCGAGTGGTGCCTTTTAAGCCAATACCGACAAAAAATAAAGGTAAACAGTAAAGAACATAAAAAGCTCACCCAAGAGACAGAAAACGTGGTGAATTGCGATAAATATTGCTTTGGAAATACGATTATTTTCCATTTTCTATTCGCGAAATTTACACTTTTTCCCCAGTATAATTCGCTTTCATCTTCTCTGAGCAGTTGCTCAACGTTAAGTTCGGCATGATTAATTTCGGGCGAGCTATAGAGTATTTGTTGAGATGCTGGCGCTGTCATATCGAGCAGCAACAAATTGGAATTTTGTTGATTAATATCGAGCAATGTTTGGCTAAATAAAGCGTTAATATCGATAGCTTCAATTAAAACGCCACGTTTATTTTCTCTATCAATCTGATTGCTTTTATTTTGATGGTATATCGGCTGAACCAATAATATCCCATTAATTTTTTCTTCTTGATCGACTAAAATGATTTTTTCAGTGGCAGTCAATTTTTGCTGATTAAATGCAAGTTTTACCGCTTCATGCCTTATTTTTTCCGAGGTGAAATTAAAGCCTAAAATGGGAGAAAAGCGTTGAAAAGGTTCAATAAAATACACGGGGAAATAATAACCCTGACGAACATCGGTGAGCATATCACCCTCAGGCGAAGCGCGCTTAATATCAATATTTTCAAAACCTTCTTTTGCCATGCGTTCAACATATAAATGCCGCTCTGCTTCTAGCACCATTAAGTTCCAAGAAAACGCTAATATGCTGGGATTTCTAACTAAGTGATTGGTTGAAAACTGTTTAAATTGCTCGCGCGTGAGATCTGGAGAAAGCTGAATAAATTCGCCAACGGAATTTAACGCATTGCTAAAGCTACTGAGTTCTTTTTCAATAGCATGTATGGCTGTTTGTGCTTGTATTTGGAACGTATGCTGGCGGTTTACTCCTTCCCACTTATTCAAAGTAAAATAGAGAATCAATGAAAAGGCTATACCTAAAAGAAATGTAATGAAAATTAGCCAGTAATTTTTATATTTTCTCAAGTGGCCTACCTATCTGTGAGTGATCATTACGTTGGTTATTATTATTTACGCAAAGTTAGCAGTAAAAACAATAGGGTTTAACCATTAATGAAAGAAAATCGCCGCGCTAATTAGCAATGAACCTATCAAAATAGTATATATAACTTTTTGATTATTGTGCTGATTTTGTTGCTGTATTTCTTTTAGCAAGAGCATATTTTTTTGTTGGGCACTTTTTCCCGTTTTTAAATAATCATAAATAAGATCAGGAATTTCAGGTAATTTTTCATTCCAAAACGGTAAGTTTTCTTTAATTTTGCTAAAAACTGCTTTAACACCCATTTGCTCTTTTACCCAATTTTCAAGAAAGGGTTTAGCGGTTTGCCATAAATCAAGTTGCGGGTAAAGTTGTCGCCCTAAACCTTCAATATAAAGTAATGTTTTTTGCAGTAAAACCAGTTGTGGCTGCACTTCCATATTAAATCGACGGGCGGTATTAAATAAATTAACTAACACTTGTCCAAAAGATATTTCAGCAAGCGGTTTGTTAAAAATAGGCTCGCACACGGTGCGAATGGCAAACTCAAATTCATCAACACTGGTTTCACTAGGCACCCAGCCAGAATCCACATGTAATTGTGCAACTTTTCGATAATCGCGATTAAAAAAAGCGACAAAGTTTTCAGCTAAATAGCGTTTGTCTTCTCGGTTTAATGTGCCAACAATTCCGCAATCAATCGCTATCCAAGTAGGATCCGCAGGTTTTGTCGCATCAACAAAAACATTGCCTGGGTGCATATCTGCATGAAAAAAACTGTCGCGAAATACTTGGGTGAAAAATACTTCTACCCCGCGCTCGGCAAGTAATTTCATATCAACACCCAGCTGATGCAAGGTCTCAACTTCGCCGACACCAATGCCGTAAATTCGCTCCATTACTAATACATTTTTACGGCTAAATTCGCTGTAAATTTCAGGCACATATAACACGTGATCGTTTTTACGCCCTTGAGAAAAATTGCGTTTTAATTGAATGGCATTGGCCGCTTCACGATTTAAATCGAGCTCATCTAGAATGGTTTTTTTGTATTCAGCTACCACTTCTTTAGGGCGTAAACGCTTACCGTCAGACAGCCAGCGCGCAAGAATACCGGCAAACATTGTCATGACTTTGATATCGGCAAGTATGGTTTTTTCAATGTTTGGACGAAGTACTTTGATCACAATTTTTTGCTGCTGATCGTCTTGCAATAGCGTTGACGTGTGTACTTGCGCAATTGATGCCGAAGCGAGTGGTTGGCTGTCAAACTCAGAAAATAATTGTTCAAAGGTTTCTTGGCCAATAGCATCGATAATTATTTGTTTTGCCTGCTCGCCATCAAAGGCTGTCACTTGGTCTTGCAGTAAAGCGAGTTCATTCGCGAAATCTTCAGGCAATAAATCTCGTCTTGTTGATAACATTTGGCCAAATTTGATAAATACAGGGCCAAGTGACTCAATCGCTAGGCGAAAACGCAGCGCAACAGGTTTATCTTTATGTTTATTTCGTAGCCAAAACACACTCAGACGAGCCAGTTTGAAATACCAAGGTAATGCTTTTTTGGGTAAGAGTTCGTCTAAACCAAAATTGAAAAAGGTTTTTACAATACGGTATAAACGCAGGCTGCTCACAGAGATATATGTCCTTAACGGGCTGGTGTTGAATTAGTGGCTAATTTATCTGTCAGTGCTGCAATGCGGCGTTCTACTTGTTGTAGGTCTTCAACAATAGTAGATACTTTGGCAGAAAAATCATTGATTTGACTAGATGTTACCACTAATCGTTTTTCGTGTACTAGCCATTCACTTGCATCTGCCTTTACTTGGTTAGCTGTAAAGTTCAGTTTGCTTTTTAACCACAACCCTAATTGTTGTAGTTTGTACGTAGGAATATCACCAATATATTCAGCAAGTTCAGTTTGCCAATCGATTGTAATGTTCTCAAATACACTGGCAAATAATTGAGCAACTTTTAAATCCCCTTGAATATCGAGCTTATTTTGCTTGATTAATTCGGTCAGTTGCTGATTTTTTTGTAGCTCAATTAACGTCGCGATACTTGTTGATAATTCGCAATCACTTCGCTCGGTAATGCCTATGACTAAAATGCTTTCATTTTCAACAGTGAAGCAAAGCTCAAAGCCCAGTTCAGCTAAATGAATTGTGATCGTTTTTTGCGCTAATTCACCTAGCTGCACATTGTTATTAATGTTGAGCGATAACGCCTTGTTAATGATTTTTTCAAGGGCAGCTGATAAAGCTTGTTGTGGCATAAACACAGACATGATGATTTAGAATTTATAACCTTTATGAAGCGCAACTACGCCGTCAGTTAAATTTTTGTAAGACGTTTGCTCAAAGCCAGCATCGTCCATCATTTGTTTTAACGTTTCTTGATCTGGGTGCATACGAATCGACTCTGCCAAGTACTGATAA
>DAINNQ010000325.1:0-3636 GCA_036735825.1 Alteromonadaceae bacterium
ACTAAGCACGCGTATTGCTCATCACTTATCTGTAGAGTTGGGCGATTTCGCAACGGCAGAAAATATCGACCAAGCGCTTCATAAAAAAGCCTTATGGAAAGCCACTTGTTTAGCCGTTAACGAAGTTATCACCGAGAAATTACAAGCCACTAAACGTCAGCAACATCAAGCCAACAAAAAATCTGTCAATTACTTATCTCTTGAATATTTAATGGGTCGTTTGCTTTCCAATAACCTCCACAATTTAGATTTGTATCACACCACAGAAAAAGCAATCAAGGCTTTAGGTTTTGAGCTCGCTGATTTATGTGAACAAGGCGCTGATTTAGCGTTAGGCAATGGCGGTTTAGGTCGCCTAGCTGCATGCTTTTTAGATTCGTTAGCCACGCTCGATTATGACGCCACAGGTTACGGCATTCATTATCAACATGGTTTATTTAAGCAAAGCTTTAAAGATGGTCACCAAATAGAACAGCCTGACATGTGGCGAGAATTTGGTAGCCCTTGGGAAATTTGCCGTGAAGAGTCAACGCAATTAATTCCTTTATACGGTTATGTTGAGCGCATCACCCAAAGTGACGGCAGTACCAAATCACACTGGCAAGCAGGTAAAATGTTAAAAGGTGTGCCTTGGGACGTGCCAATTGTCGGTTACAATTCAAACACGGTAAATGTCTTGCGTTTATGGGAATGTCGCGCTGATTCAGCTTTTGATTGGGACAAACTCAACCAAGGTGATTTTTTACATGCACATCAAGAACAAGTGCAAGCAGAAACAGTTTCTAAAGTACTTTATCCAAACGACGAACACTCAGCGGGTCAAGAGCTGCGCTTTATTCAGCAATACTTTTTCTGTGCCTGTTCGGTCAAAGATATTATTAATCGTTTTCAGTTAACCAATGGTGAGTTAACGCCAGAAAACAGCGAACATTTCGCTAGTAAAGTCGCTATTCAATTAAATGACACCCATCCAACCATCGCTATTTTAGAATTTATGCGCGTGCTGTTAGATGAGTATGGCTTTTCGTGGGACAACGCATGGCAGCTGGCGCGTAAAGTGTTTGCTTATACCAATCATACCCTTTTACCTGAAGCATTAGAAAAATGGCCTGTGGCGTTATTTGAGCGTGTTTTACCTCGTCACTTAACCATTTTATATCGCATTAATGAAGCCTTTCTTAATGGTGAAGTGAATAGCATGTGGCCAAATGATGAAAACATTCGCGCCCGTTTGTCAATTATCGAAGAAGGCCCTGAACGTAAAGTGAGAATGGCGCATCTTTGTGTGATCACCTCGCACAAGGTTAATGGTGTTGCCCAAATTCACTCAGATCTTGTCAAGCAAGATCTGTTTCCTGAATTTCATCAATTATGGCCAACAAAACTCACCAATGTCACCAATGGTATTACTCCTCGCAGATGGTTAAAGTCGTGTAACCCTTTGTTATCTGAGTTGTTAGATAAAACCGTTAAAGGTGATTGGGCGAAAGACTTAAACTGCTTGTCTTCACTTGTTGATCATGCCGACAAGCCAGCTTTTCAAAAGAAATTCATGGCAATAAAGCATCAAAACAAAGTGGCTTTATGCCAAGAAATCAAAGCATTAACTGGAATAGAAGTCAGTGCTGAGGCGATATTTGACGTACAAATTAAACGTTTACATGAGTACAAACGTCAACATTTAAATCTACTGCACATTCTTGCCTTGTATCGCCGTTTATTGGCGGATCCAGCATGTGACATGCAACCACGTGTGTTTATTTTTGGCGCAAAAGCCGCTCCAGGCTACAAACTCGCCAAAGAAATTATTTACGCCACCAATAAAATTGCTGAAAAAATTAATCATGACACCCGCATCAACGGCAAACTTAAAGTGGTATTTCTGCCGAATTACCGTGTCAGCTTAGCTGAAAAAATTATTCCTGCGGCCGACGTTTCTGAGCAAATTTCAACGGCAGGAAAAGAAGCATCAGGTACTGGCAATATGAAGTTAGCGCTCAATGGTGCCGTGACTATCGGCACCTTAGATGGCGCCAATATCGAAATTGCTGAAGAAGTTGGCGATGACAATATTTTCATCTTTGGCTTAACCGTCGAACAAGTAAAAGCACTTGATCAACAAGGTTATGATTCTCACCAGTATTATCAAACGAATGAAGAAATCAAAGCCTGTTTAGATTGGTTAGACAGTGATTATTTCACCCCTGGTCATGCTGGTGAATTATCACCGATAAAAGAAAGTTTATTAGCGGGCGGCGACCCATACAAGGTATTAGCTGATTTTCAATCGTACTCTAATGCGCATCAAGCCTTAGATGCCGCGTACAAAGATCAAAAACGCTGGGCGAAGATGGCCATTTTAAATACCGCACTGATGGGTAAGTTTAATTCTGATCGCTCCATTGAAGATTATGTTGCCAACATTTGGCAATTAAACGCGCAATAACATGCGTTTGAGCGGAAATTTCCGAACGAGAATCAAGGAAAATATATGACAATAACCACTACTGACATCGAGCAAATTATTCATGCACAGCACCCTGCTGCGCATCAAATGCTTGGCTTACACACGGATGTTGCTAGTGGTTATTTAACCATTACCGCTTTTCTACCAAAAGTAGATGAAATAAATAGCGTCGAAATTATCGCCTCGGCCAACGGTAAATCGTTAGGTAAACTCGCGATGATCGCCCCTCAAGGTTTGTTTCATCTTAAATTACGTCGAAAAAAATCGTTTAGCTATCAGCTAAAAATTACCCAAGATCAGCAAGTATACTTTCTTGACGATCCTTTTGCTTTTGCTCCGACATTAGGTGAGCTAGACCTTCATTTATTAAAAGACGGCACTCATCAAAAACCTTATGAAAAATTAGGTGCGCAGCTTATAAATCACCAAGGCGTCGAAGGCGTTTCTTTTGCTGTTTGGGCACCAAACGCTAGTCATGTTGCCGTTATTGGCGACTTTAATGACTGGGATGGACGTTGTCATCCCCTTCGCCAATTAGAAAATCACGGCTCAAAAAGTGGTTATTGGAATATTTTTATTCCACAAGCGAAAGCGGGTCAATGTTATAAATTTGAAATCAAAAATAGCCATGGTGAGTTATTAGCGCTTAAAGCCGACCCTTATGGCATTCAAGCACAATATCGCCCTGAAACTGCGTCAATCATTAGCGCAAATTTACCGTATCAATGGCAAGATAAAAAATGGCTTGCTGCGCGTGAAAAACGCAATAATCGTCAGGCGCCTATCAGCATCTATGAAGTGCATTTAGGCTCATGGCGCAAAGACGATAACAATCACTATTTAAATTATCGTGATATCGCCAAGCAGTTAATTCCTTATGTCAAAGAGATGGCATTTACCCATATCCAATTAATGCCGGTGAGTGAATATCCGTTTGACGGCTCTTGGGGATATCAACCTGTTGGGCTTTTTGCGCCAACCTGTCGATTTGGTACCGAGCAAGATTTTCGTTATTTTGTTGAACAGTGTCACCTGAATGATATTGGTTTGCTGATTGATTGGGTTCCCGGACATTTTCCCAGCGACAACCACGGATTAGCGCAATTTGACGGTACACATTTGTATGAGCATGCCGATCCGCGTCAAGGTTATCACCCTGATTGGAATAC
>DAINNQ010000326.1:0-3636 GCA_036735825.1 Alteromonadaceae bacterium
GACGTATTATTATTCCTGGTCACACGAAGGGTAATAACATGATGTTGTTTTGTCGAAAAAAATAAAGATATTGAATCAAAAAGTGCGTATCACTTTCTTTTTGTTATTTTTAATAAGTGCCATTAATTCTTCTTTTGATTCGACTGTATTCGCATTTTCAACGTTTAGCCCTCTTTTTAATAAACGAGTCAAGTTATTATTTCCCCAAAATATTACTTGACTATCTATTTCAATGGAGTTTATCAAACTTGAAAGGCATAAATGTGAAACATTAGTACCAAAATTCATTAAATATTCAATTGCATTACTCTCTGCTCCCCCTATATGCAAAGATATCTCGTGCTCCAAAGAATATGCATATCCTTTTATCAATTCAAATACTTTAATATCATTAGTTTGCTCTATGCACTTTTCGGCATAAGGACCAACTATCAAAACTTGATGGTTTTTCAGATCATTCTTCAAGGTTAATAATACAGTATTAAGTTCATCCTCTTCATTAGCTCTATATAAGACAACACCTTTACTGTGCTGATTTTCTATTTTAGATAAGCTTTTAGCTTTTTTTGCTATAAGATTTGTATTAATCAGACGTAAATGTCCTATATGTTCCATAACTGGCGTCGTTAAATTATATGCAATATGATCAACACCATATTCACCACCACCAGATAACCATTTATCTATGCCAACTAAATGGCTATGCTTAAACATAAATGCAAACAGATAAAAAGTATGCCCTTGATTGATTCCATATTCTTTAACAAACAAGATGTTTTGAGTTTTAAAGTGGTTAAATAAAATGACAAGCAATGATATTTCTTTATGATTAGGTAATTCAGCTAAATTATCCGCCATCCAGATTGCAAACTGATCTAACCTATCATCACTAATCACAGGCAGTAGTCCTTTTACATGTTGACTAAAATCGCTTATTACCTGCAACGTTGCTTTTTCGCAAATAAGTTTTGTTTTACCTGCCCCCCAATTTTCATCGTTTGCAGCAAAACTCTGACTTAAAAGCCTAGGTGCCGTTTTCTTCACTACATGCTGGCGATCACCTGTAAAGTCGAAATGTTCCATATCATACACAGCAACACCGCTAGAATTTAAATCAATACAAGGATAATGAGATAACATACGAGCAGTAAATTCAACATCATTCCAACCCCAAAATGGATCTAGTGCCTCTAATAATCCATGAGATAGTTTTAGCATTTTTTGTGGTATTAAAAATAGTCCCGCATTACCTGTTAGAAATGATCCTCTACCAGGCTCTTGAGCAATTCGCCAAGAATTATTTTGTAAATAAGTTTTCCATCCCTTAATGCTTGGCTGTGATAAAACCCATTGTGCTGGCAACCGATAACGTCCACAAACATACAGTTTATCCATTTCATCGTTGATTGATAAGCTGCCTTCTACTAATTGACATAATTGTTGTATTGAGCTTTCAGTGAGCAATACTTCCGCCCCACAAACACCTACTAATTTACCAGAAGCTCTACGTAAACCGATATTGGCACAGATATTCCCAGGAAATGTTCCCTTGCAATAGCTATCACTAAAAGATTGAGGGACATAAATAAAGTTTGTTATGTCGATCCCATCACGTGACAGTTGTACATAATCTTTTAACTTACTTTCACTTGCCCAGTCTACAACTATTATTTCAACCTGCTTTATACGCCCGGCAATCTTAGCAGCATCAGCAATAAAATTAATGGTTGTTGATAATCTATATAAAAAATCTGGCGTATAATTATCATTACGCCCGAAAAATACGAAAGATAAAAGAGGTTGGCTCATTTAAATGCTAACACTTTGAATTAAAAACAGTTTGAGTTCCTTTAAACTCAAACTTAAATGGAACATGAAGTAAATCTGATAAGGCTCGTTTTACTTGAGCTTGTTTTTCAGGAGGTACAAACAGCATAAAAAATCCACCACCACCAGCACCGCATAATTTACCGCCAATGGCACCGGCATTTCTTGCTTTTAAATAGTACTCATCAATTTCAAAATTTGTAATTTTATCAGTAAGTTGACGTTTTATCGTCCAGCTATCATGTAGCAACTCACCAAAATTATTTAAAGATAGTTTTTCATCTGACAGTATATCAATAGCCTGATTAACCATGCTTTTCATTGCGGTTAATTCTGAAGTAAGCATTGGTGTCTTTTTTATTTGATCTTTAGCAATTGTGTCTGAGATTCTTGAAAAACGAGTGAAAAATAACATTAAATTCTGTTCAAGTTGGATCCGTCGATGACGATGAATAGATAATGGCGAAACAATCGGCGCTTGATCCTTTTTAAATTTTATTTTATTTAAACCACCAAAAGCTGCCGCAGTTTGATCTTGCGACCCAACATTTTCTTGTAACATATGTTGTTCAACATGCAAGGCGTCTTGACAGAGTTCACTTTTTGCAATGGATTCATCTTTTAAAGCAGAAAGCGCGTGTAACAAACCTACTGTAAAAGCAGAACTAGAGCCAATACCTGACATGGCCGGAATATCACTTGTATGAAGCACTTCGAGACCCTCTGTGATGCCTCTGTGAATTAAACAAGCACGAACTGAGGGATGCTGAATATCAACTATAGAATTAACTTCTTCTCGCTTGGTATAGCGAATACGATATTTATGATCGAAAAAAGGAGGCAATTCTCTGACAGTAATATAGCAATATTTGTCAATAGAGGTGCTTAACACCGCTCCGCCATGTTCATCATAAAACGCCGGAAAATCAGAACCACCGCCAAAAAATGACACTCTAAAAGGCGTTCTAGTGATGATCATATAGAGTTCCTATACCAAGTTAAGGTTTTTGCGAGTCCTTCACGCATCGAAATTTTCGGTTTGAAGCCTAATTCCTTTTCTGCTTTATCAATGTTAATTAAACGTTTAGGGATCATCGATGGCTTTGTTTCATCAAACGAAATATCAGCTTCTTGGTAATTATCAATATCTTGCAGCAGCGCTAACAAATCTCTCAAACAATACCCCTGACCACTTGCGATATTAAATACATCATAACCTTTTACGTGTTCGACCGCTTTTAACATCCCATCTACTACATCGTCCACGTAGACTAAATCTTTAATGTCCTTACCATCGCCCCAAACACTGATCGGTTGATGACGCTCGACAACACGACGAATAAACGCAGGTAAGACATGAGATGTTTCCCAATCGAAATCATCGTAAGGGCCATACATATTGCCGGGTCTAATCACCGTAACATCCATGGGTTTCGCTATTTTTTCACCATACATTTGGCAAATTTGTTCGGAAAACTGCTTCATTGAAGCGACAATATGATATTTATGGAAGTACTCACCAGTGACATCGTCTTCTTTCATCGGTTCATCAGATACCGGATAAACGGTATTACTGCTAACAAACACCACTTTTTTCACACCCGATTCATAAGCCGCTTCAAGCAACAAACTATTCATAATTAAATTAGGCGTTAATAATTTTAATGGGGAGTGTTCAATAACCATGGCGCCAGCAGTATATGCTGCACAGATAAAAACAATGTCCGTACCTTTACAAGCGGCGAGACAATCGGCTTTATTCAGTAAATCACATTTAAACCAATCAACCTTTTCGTTTGTGATCTGAGC
>DAINNQ010000327.1:0-3632 GCA_036735825.1 Alteromonadaceae bacterium
GTACCTGCAATATCGAGATGTGCCCAGTGATACTTTTTAGTAAATCGCGCTAAAAAGCATGCGGCAGTAATAGTACCAGCTGCTCGGCCACCTAAATTGGTAAAGTCAGCAAATGGGCTTTCAAGTTGTTCTTGATATTCTTCCCATAAAGGTAAGCGCCATGCTCTATCACCACTTTGCTCTGAAGCATTTAATAACTCATGCGCCAAAGGATTGTGCGGGCTTAATAAACCTGTAGCGTGTTTACCTAAAGCAACAACACAGGCACCAGTTAGTGTGGCTACGTCGATAACTGCTTCAGGATTAAAGCGCTCAACATAAGTTAAGGCGTCACATAATACTAAGCGACCTTCAGCGTCAGTATTAAGTACTTCAACTGTTTGACCCGACATCGTGGTTAAAATATCACCTGGGCGATAAGCATTTCCACCTGGCATGTTTTCACAGCCAGCTAAAACACCGATAACATTAATCGGCAAATTCAACATAGCAAGCGCGTGCATAGCACCTAAAACACCTGCTGCACCACCCATGTCGTATTTCATTTCATCCATGGCTTCGCTAGGTTTGATTGAAATACCACCCGTATCAAAGGTTAACCCTTTACCCACTAAAACAATCGGGTTTGAGTCATTTTTTGCGCCATTATATTTAATCACGCTCATGATTGATTCATTATCTGAACCACGACCTACGGCGAGATACGACCCCATGCCCAGTTCAGCCATTTGTTTTTCATCAACTATGTCTGTGGTGATATTTTCATAGTCGTTTTCTAATATGCGCGCTTGCTCTGCTAAATAGGCAGGATTACAGATATTAGGTGGCATGTTAGCCACATTTTTACAAGTATTGATACCTTCAGAAATGGCTAAACCGTGTGCAATGGCACGCTCACCTAAAGGAAGTTCTCTGCGCGTAGGCACATTAAAAACAATTTTTCTTAATGGACGACGAGGCTCTGCTTTACGCGTTTTTAAACTGTCAAAACTGTATAAACAATCTTGAGTCGCTTCTACCGCTTGACGCACTTTCCAATAATTATCTCGTCCTTTAACATGCAATTCAGATAAAAAGCATACTGCTTCCATCGAGCCTGTTTCATTTAATGTATTAATGGTTTTACTGATGATTTGGCGATATTGACGTTCATCAAGCTCGCGCTCTTTACCACAACCAACTAACAGCACACGTTCACTTAGTATGTTTGGTACTTGATGCAATAAAAGCATTTGGCCTGATTTGCCTTCTAAATCACCGCGGCGCAATAAATTACTGATATAGCCTTCACTAATTTCGTCTAATTGCTCGGCAATATTGGAAAGGCGTCGTGGCTCAAAAACACCCACAACAATACAAGCACTGCGTTGCTTTTCTGGACTACCACTTTTTACACTAAATTCCATGGGCTCTCCTAATTTTTAGAGAAAACAGGCGTTTTTCTAAAAAATATCTAGTTTAACTTGCGTAATTCTACCTTTAATAGATAAGCTTAATGCCATACTCATGCAATTAATTTGTCATCTTAGTATCAATTACAATAAGCTAAAGGCTATAATTATAGCCGTGCTCAGCAGCTTTATCTAAAGGCTTGAAAATTATTTTACTTATGAAAACGACAAGTTTACTTAAAAATTGTCAAAATGTCAGAAAAAAACCATGTTTTATATAAAGTTTTTGTAGGAACTTTTTGTGATCGTTTTTCGTTATTTGTTAAAAGAAGTGGCTAAAACTCAGCTAGCCGTTTTTATTGTGTTAATGACCATATTTATTAGCAATAAATTTGTTCGCGTGCTCGACGACGCATCTGAAGGTGGCATTCCTGGACAAATGGTGATGGTTTTCATTGGCTTAAAAGTGCCTGACTTAGCTGGAATGATTTTACCATTAAGCTTTTTCCTCGGCATTTTGCTGGCGTATGGTCGTGTTTATGCTGACAATGAAATGACCATTTTACATGCTTGTGGCGTGAGCGAATGGTATGTCGTGCGCATTACGTTGATCCTCGGCTTTATCACCGCCATTTTTACGGGCGTTTTTACCTTATATTTATCTCCACTGGCAGCAGAATACGAATATCAAGTAAAAGAACAGCTGGCCTCAGATTCTGGCTTGAGCTCGCTAATTGCGGGACGCTTTCAAACTACAGGCAATGAAAAAGCAGTCGTATTTATTCATGATAAAAATAGAACAAACAATACCTTAGAAAAAGTGTTTGTTGCACAAATTCCTGATGAAAATGAAAAACATGAAAGTATCATCAATTCTAGCTTAGTGTACGCTGCTAAAGGTGAAGTTGTTGAAGAAAGCTCAGGCTCTCAACGTTTGATCCTTACTGACGGCACGCGTTATCAAAATGATATGAAAAATAATGAATTTCGTCAGGTTGCCTTTGGTAAGTATTATATTCAAATTCAAGATCAGAAAGTTGAGCACCAGCGCCGTAAACTTAAAGCGATCCCCACCGATGAGTTATTCGATGAAGACTTGAATGAGTTTGATGCCGAAATTCATTGGCGTATTGCCTTTCCACTTGCGTGTATTATTTTAACCTTAGTTGCTGTGCCGTTAAGTGTTGTTAATCCTAGGCAAGGTAAGTTTGCCAAAATGTTTCCCGCATTATTACTGTTCTTAAGCTATTTCTTATTATTAACCGCGGTGAAAAGAGCCGTTGAAAGTGGCGCTATTTCGAGTGCCGTGGGTTTATGGCCGGTACATTTATTAGCACTATTATTAGGGATGACTTTGTTAATTAAAGGTCGGAGTTTAGGATTGAAAGTTAAAGCCAAACTACCTAAGTTTCCTCGACGAGGAGCGGCATAATAATGAAAATTCTTGATTTATACATTGGCCGAATTATCGCATCAACGACATTTTTAACGCTCGCTGTTTTTGTGAGTTTAAGCGGCATCATTAAATTTGTTGAAGAAATGAAAGCCGTAGGTAAGGGCAGTTATGACTTATCTCATGCTGCGCTTTATGTGCTTTATTTTGTGCCTAGGGATGTGGAAATGTTCTTTCCAATGGCCGCGTTAATAGGTGGTTTAATTGGTATTGGTATGCTGGCGAGTAATTCTGAACTCGTTGTTATGCAAGCGGCAGGTTTATCTCGATTAAACATTATTAAATCGGTGATGAAATCTGCAACAGTGTTAATTATTGTCAGCATGATGGTCGGAGAATGGTTAGCGCCTGCTGGTGAAGCGTCTGCACGACAAGTAAAAGCACAAGCTATTTCAGGCGGTAGTTTAATCTCCGCAACGGGTGGAACATGGGCTAAAGATGGCGACTATTTTGTTCACATTGTTGAAGTAGAAGATACTGGCTCGTTAAAAGGCATTCAAATTTATCGATTTAATGAAAAATTGAAATTAGCTAGCTGGTTGTCGGCAGAAAGTGCAATCTATGTAAATGAGGCTTGGCAGTTAAACCAAGTAACTGATACGCATATTAGCAATAACCAAATCGTTAAAGAAACATTTAAGAACAAATCTTGGTCGTCATCGTTAACACCAGACAAACTTGGTGTTGTTACAGTAAAACCCGAGTCACTCTCGTTATTAGATCTTATTGAATACCTCGAATATCTGAAAGGGAATGAGCAAGACCCTAGTCGTTATCAATTAGCTTTA
>DAINNQ010000328.1:0-3612 GCA_036735825.1 Alteromonadaceae bacterium
ATTAGTGCGTGACCCTAATCAATTTGACGTGATGTTATGCCCTAATTTATTTGGCGATATTTTGTCAGATATTTGCGCAATGATCACCGGCTCCATGGGCTTATTACCGTCAGCAAGTTTAAATGCACAAGGTTTTGGTATGTACGAACCAGCAGGCGGCAGCGCACCTGATATTGCAGGGCTTGGTATCGCCAATCCGATTGCACAAATTTTATCTGCCGCTTTGATGTTACGTTACAGCCTCAATCAAGACGCTGCAGCAAAAGCCATTGAAGACGCTGTTGCAAGTGCCTTAGATAACGGCATTTTAACCGCAGATTTATTACCAGCGCAGGAAAGAAGCAAAGCGAAAAACACGCGTGAAGTGGGCGATTACATTTGCCAATATATTAACCAAGTCAATCCACAGGAGGCATAATAATGGCTACTACTTTGTATGAAAAATTATGGCAACGTCACTTAGTTGAAGAAAAAGCAGGTGAAACGCCATTGTTATATGTTGATCGTCATTTGATCCATGAAGTCACTTCACCGCAAGCGTTTGCAAATTTACGTTTTCACAATCGCAAATTACGTCACCCAGAGCGTACGATTGCGACGATGGATCATAATATTTCTACTCGTTCCATTGAAATTAATGCGGCTGGCGAAGGCGCTGCTAATCAATTACGCACCTTAGAAAAAAACTGTAATGAATTTGGTATTGAATTATTTGGTATGGGTCATAAAAACCAAGGCATTGTTCATGTGATGGGGCCTGAATTAGGTTTGACTTTACCGGGCACTATCATTGTTTGTGGTGATTCGCATACCGCTACGCATGGTGCATTTGGTGCATTAGCTTTTGGTATTGGTACTTCTGAAGTGGAACATGTTTTTGCTACTCAAACCTTACGTCAAACCAAAGCCAAAACCATGAAAATTGAGGTTAAAGGCCACGTTGGAAAAGGCATCAGCGCTAAAGATATTATTCTTGCCATTATCGGTAAAACAGGTAGCGCTGGGGCAACAGGTTACGTGGTTGAATATTGTGGTGAAGCCATTGAAGCGTTAACCATGGAAGAGCGGATGACAGTGTGCAACATGAGCATTGAATTTGGCGCAAAAGCTGGTTTAATCGCACCCGATCAAACCACCTTTAATTACTTAGAAGGCAAAGAATATGCGCCGAAAGGTGATGTTTGGCAACAAGCCGTTAGCGATTGGAAAACATTAAAAACTGACGATGGTGCTGTATTTGATACTGTGTTAACTCTTGAAGCGAAAGATATTAAAGCGCAAGTGACTTGGGGAACAACCCCAGGACAAGTTATTGAAGTAGATGCCGTTGTGCCATCTCCTGATGATTTTAGCGACCCAGTTGAAAAAGAATCTTGTGTTAAAGCGTTAGCGTATATGGGCTTAACTGCTGGTACAAAAATCACCGACATTGAAATTAACAATGTCTTTATTGGCTCATGTACTAACTCACGAATTGAAGATTTACGCGCTGCCGCATCGGTTGTTCAAAGCTTTGCCGCGCAAGGTAAAAAATGCTCAGATAAAGTCACTGCCATTGTGGTTCCTGGATCATATCGCGTTAAAGAACAGGCAGAAGCTGAAGGCTTAGATAAAATATTTATCGACGCAGGTTTCGAGTGGCGTTTACCAGGTTGCTCAATGTGTTTAGGCATGAATGATGATAAATTAAAAGAAGGCGATCGCTGCGCCTCAACCAGTAACCGTAACTTTGAAGGCCGACAAGGCCGTGGTAGTCGCACGCATTTGGTTAGCCCTGAGCTTGCCGCCGCTTCAGCAATTGCTGGTCACTTCGTTGATTTAAATGCCTAAGGAGCACAAAGATGGAAAAATTTAACACACATACAGGTTTAGTTGTGCCTTTAGATGCGGCTAATGTGGATACCGATCAGATCATTCCGAAACAGTTTTTACAAAAAACAGAACGTATTGGTTTTGGCCAACACTTATTTCACGATTGGCGTTATTTAGATGCTAATGGCGATCAAGACAATCCTAAATTCATATTAAATGAGCCACAATATCAAGGGGCGAGTATTTTACTCGCTCGCGAGAATTTCGGTTGTGGTTCAAGTAGAGAACACGCGCCGTGGGCACTGCAAGAGTATGGTTTTAAAGTTATTATCGCGCCAAGCTTTGCTGATATTTTTTACGGTAATTGCATCAATATTGGTGTGGTGCCAATTAAGCTTGATGAAGAAAAAATTAATACCCTTTTCAGCAAAGCGGAAAATGCTCAGCTGACCTTGACGATTGATTTACCGAACAACACTATCTCTAATGGTGAAATTTCTTACTCATTTTCCCTTGATGATTTTCATCAATATTGTTTAGAGCAAGGCATAGACAGCGTAGGCTGGACGCTAAATAAGTTAGATAAAATAGAAGCGTTTGAAGCTAAGCTTCCTGCTTGGCAATAAAATCATCCTCTCGTGGCGACTTAGTGATAACTTTATGCTTTAATTAACGTAAAGTTATCACCTAAAAATTAATCGCTATATGACGTCGTCACGAGAAAATTCTGCTTTACAAACACTCCCCATTAGCCAATTAACACTGGGTATGTATGTTGTCGCTATTATTGACGATATCGATATAGAAATTAAATCTGAAGGCTATATTACTCAGCAAGAAAGTATAAATCAGCTAAAAAAAGCCAACATCACAACAGTCGTCGTTGACCCAAGTAAGCAAAAAAAAGCAGAGCAAATTGATCGTGTTTTCGCCGATATTCAAACGTTAAAAAAGAAAGAAGAAAAAACAACACCGGTAAGAGCTGTCACTTTAGAAAGTGAAATCAATAAAGCAAATAAACTATATGCTGGCGCAAAAGAGCTACAAAACCAAATTCTTAACTCGGTTAAACGTAATAAAGCCTTAAAAATAGAAAATATTGCTCAAACAACAGATGCATTAGTTGATTCTATTTTTAGAAATCAGGACGCGCTCTGCTGTTTAACGCGTATTCAAGGAAAAGACACTAACTTATTAGAGCATTCCTTACATGTTGCTATTTTAATGTCGGTTTTTGCCAAACATTTAGGTTTTGAAAAACGAATTATCCAAGAATTGACCTTAGGCGCTTTTTTGCATGATATTGGCAAAGTGCTAATTCCGAATGATTTGTTAAACAAAAAGCAGGCTTTTACAGACAAAGAACATAAAATAATGAACAGCCATGTTGCGCTTGGCTTAAAAATGTTAGAAGACAGCCCTGAAATATCTCACATTGCCATGCGTATGGTGCGTGAACATCATGAACGTCTTGATGGCTCTGGTTATCCGCAAGGACTCAAAGATAAAGAAATCTCAAAATACGGCCGTATGATAGCCATTGTTGACAGTTATGATTACATGACCTGTGATCGACCGCATAAAAGTAGCATTTACCCTATCGCGGCTTTTAAACAATTAGCCGCTGAGTCACCCAATCTTTTCGATGAAGAATTAGTAGAAAAATTTATTCAATGTTTGGGGATTTATCCTATAGGCACATTAGTTAAGCTCAACAGTGGCAAGTTAGGCTTGATCAGCCAACTGAATAGACAACGCCCGTTACACCCGTATGTGAAAGTGTTTTATAACATCAGATTA
>DAINNQ010000329.1:0-3609 GCA_036735825.1 Alteromonadaceae bacterium
AAAAAACATTTTATCACTCACAAAAGCCATTAGTTTTATCTTATTGGCTGAAAAGTTTATATATTTAAGATGATGTATTTAATGGATAAAAAGGCATAAACAATCAAAAACAATACTTATAGATAGAAAGCACTAATAACCACAACTTTATTAAGGTTTATTTTTTTATTAATAACTTAGCTATAATTCCGATATAATTAATTTTGTTGTCTTATCATCCAGTGTTTAATTTTTAAAAGGAAATAAAAGTGAAATTATTATCAGCAATCGCAGTCGTTATTTTATTAGCTTGTGGTGGTGCGCTTTGGTTTTTAGCAAGCGGCTCACTTAACGATTTCATTAAAGCTCAAATAGAAACCGTTGGTAAGCAAGTTACCGAACAAACCGTTGCGGTAGGCAGTGTTGATATTCAATTAACAAAAGGTGCTGGCAGTATATTAGGCATGAGTATTGCCAATCCGGAAAAGTATTCTAATCCTCATCTTTTTACACTAGGTGAAATCACCTTAGATATCAATGTAGAAAGTTTATCAAATCAACCCATTATTATTGATGCTCTTATTATCAAAAACCCAAAAGCGTTTGTGCAGTTAACCGAAACAGGTGGGTCGAATATTAAAGATTTACTCGACGCTATCGAACGCAACCTACCAAAATCAGACAGCTCATCTGCTGAACAGTCAAAAAGTAAGGCAACAGAGCCAGTGATCAGTGTCACTAAAGTCGTGTTAGCGGGTACCAGTTTATCGTTAGATTTATCTTCTTTAGGAAACTCTGAACATCAAGTCAACTTGCCTGATATTACCTTAAATAATATAGGTGGAGAAAAGGGTTTACCCGCAAGTGAGCTAGGAAGTATTATTGCTAAAGAAGCACTTTCAGCCATATGGAAGCAAACGAAAAATACTCAAAAAGAAAAGTTAAAAGAGCAAGCTAAAGATAAAATAGAAGAAAAATTAAAAGATAAAGCGAAGAAAAAACTTTCAGAATTGTTTAATAAATCCTAAGCTTAGCTCTAAAGCATAAATTAATAATCATCTTGAAAATACAACAGATATCAATAAAGGATTGAGCAAATGATTTTACGAAAAAGATTATCAGTATGGCTTATTTTTGGCACAGTATTTTGCTCTTTACCTTCAATAGCAACTGAGTTTGAAATTACCGCGCTTTTTGGGCAAATGTATGGTTCAGATCTTAAAAGCGCCGATGGCGATATTGACATATCAACAGATAACGGTGGAAATTTTGCTTTAGCCATTGCATGGCAAGACTCGCCAAATGGTCAAGGGCAGATCATGATCAATTCCGTCAGCCATGATTTTACGAGCCCTGTAGATACGAATAAAAATGGCTTAAACATTATTTATGCTCACTTTAATGGTATCGCTCAATTTCGCCAACAAAGTTATATGACAACGGTTTCATTAGGGTTAGGTGGCGCATATTTCGATAGTGATTTTGCTGAAGAGCTATATCCTTCAGCTTCAATCGCGGTTGGTACTCGGTATGAATTTTCTGATCGTTTGTCGTTTGTTACCGAATTAAGAGGCTATGCAAGTATTGTTGACGATCAAGATGATACTTTCTGCCAAGGGGAAATCTGCCACGCGAAATTTTCAGATACCTTATGGATAGATGCCAATATATCTGTCGGTCTTGCATATAAGTTTTAACTTGAATGGTTATTTATAATCAAAAATATCAATGACTAAGCATGCTAAAACACTATTTCATTTAACTTAAAATTACGCCATTTTATTATGTCTACACAACAGCAATTAATTTATATCACCGATAAACAGGGTCAATACGTTTATGTTAATGATGCTTTTTGTCAATTATTAGGGTTTGATGAACAAGAGCTGTTATCACTAGATAGCCATAAATTAACTCATCCTGATATGCCTAAAAGCATAATTCGCGAACTTTCATCAACACTTAATAATGGCCTTTCGTGGCAAGGGGTTTTGCGAATTCAAAACAACCAAGGTGAAAACATTTGGTTAGATTCGTTCATAACACCACAATATCAGCAAGGTGAAATTGTCGGTTATCAGTCAATCAGTAATGTTGCAAACAATGTAATAGCGCAACGAGCAAATAAACTTTATGACGCCATCAATCAAAAACGTAGTCTTGCTACTTTTGAATTAACAAAAAATCACAAATTTATTTTTCTGGTTATACTCACTCTTTTTTCGCAATACTTTATTTTTACTGAACTTGGCATTACAACCTCTTTATTAGTTGCTTTTGGCGCACTTGCGCCTATCGCCGTTTTTTGGCAAGACATTATTCCGACAGCATTACGCGCTCAAAACATGCAAAGTATGTATGATTCTATTTCTCGAAAAGTATATTTTGGCAAGGGCACTGCTAGTATATTCGACTTTAATTTTTCATTAATAAAAACCAAATTAAAGGCAATATTAGAACGCACCTTAGATGCTGCCACCCCAATTAAAGTGATCATGCAAAATGTGACGTCCGAAGTCACTACAACACGAGAAAACCTAGCTCACCAAAAGTCTGAAATGGAACAACTTACAATTGCTATGGAAAAGATGAACTTTTCTACCAGCAAAATTGCTCAAAATACTATGAGTGCAGCTGCCGATTTGGACAACACTTTTGAACAATGTGAAGAAGCACAAAAAGGTATTTTTCATACAACTGATAAAATTCGAGATCTAGCAAAAGAAGTAGAAGCTGCTTCTGCGTCAGCAGACTTACTTACAGAATCTGCTAACAATGTTGGCGCATTAATGGAAGATATTCAGTCTATCGCCGACCAAACTAATTTACTCGCCCTTAATGCCGCTATTGAAGCTGCACGAGCGGGTGAGCATGGGAGAGGTTTTGCCGTGGTTGCTGATGAAGTCAGAAACCTGTCTTCACGTACTCAAGATTCTGCAAAAGAAATACATAATAGATTAACTTCGATGTTAACAACCATAAATGAATGGGTTGAGTTGATGTTGAAAAATAAAAACGACGCTGAATTCTGTGTTCAAACGGCGGAATCATCCAATGAAAAAATTGAACGTGTCGTCAAAAGTGTACAAAGCGTTATGGACTCAGCTAATCAAATCGCCAACTCAGCTGAAGCTCAAAGTACTATTTCAAATGAAATAAATAATCATATAAATATGGTACATCAGGCACTTGAACAAACATGGTCACAAACAGATTCAGTTACCGAACAAATGTCAGCCTTAGAACAGAGCGTTAAAGATATCGCTAATGTCGCAAATACCTTTATCCCCAAAAAGTAACTTAATAAAGAGAAACTATTTATGAGAAAATTCATTGCTATTTTAACCTGTATCACGGCAATCAGTGCATGTTCGCCTGAGATCGGCAGTAAAGATTGGTGTGATCAATTAAAAGAAAAACCAAAGGGTGATTGGACAGCATCAGAAGCAAAAGATTATGCCAAACATTGTTTGTTCAAAAGTGACGATGAATAAAAACTAAGCACTTTCTAGCGAAACGATAAACATCTATCGTTTCGCATAACTACCTAAACATTCATACCTATTCATGATCACATAACTAATTCTTATCTAAGCAATTCACCTAGAAGTTAGTGTTTTAAACTAAAAC
>DAINNQ010000330.1:0-3605 GCA_036735825.1 Alteromonadaceae bacterium
ACCGTGTATATCAATGTCAATTTGGTGAATAGCACAGGATAAATCAGATATTTTCTCCCTGACAGCATCTTCGCATCTATCAATAATAAAAATGACTTTTTGATGGCGAGCAATTAGTGCTTGAGCAAGCCATTTCATTCGCATCAAATGACCGATACCAAGTCGAGTTGCCACCCTAAAAGCAAACATAAAAACTTACGACTTTGCTAATAAAGTATTAATAAGCCCTGCAACGTTACCATTTTTGGGATCACTAATACTTTCAGGTGATACTGAAATATCAAAAGATGATTCAAGGTGTATGATCATCGATAATATTTCAAATGAATCTAACAAACCTGAGGCAACAAAATTAAACGTTTTAAGTTCATGCGCTGATAATTCAATCCCTCGCTCGCTTAAAAACTGTTGAAAAAAAGCTAACAATTCATTTTCTGACATTTTTCTAACATCCTACTGTAAATCTGCCCAAGAAAGCTGTGTACCTCGAGCTAAGGGTTTATTCGCCTTTCTACCTATCACATTAATGATATCTTTTGGGCGTAACTCACCACCACCAGGTCTTAAATTAGCAACATTATCACGTGTTAAGTCCTCCCCAGGCTTAATATCCTGAGTGACATACAAACAACGACGAAATGGCGAAGATTCTGTCGGATAATGAATACGCCCGAGGGCTTTTTCAACTTGTCTCACGCCAGTCACTAAGTCGACTAATTCATCAGGTGTCATTGAGAAAAAGCTATCTGCCGTATTATCCTCTTTACTCATGACAAAATGCTTTTCTATCACCGATGCTCCGCAAGCAATTGAAGCAATCGGCACATAATTTCCTAAAGTATGATCTGACAAACCAACTGGACATTGAAAAGTATCGGCTAGATGATTAATTGTTCTTAAATTAATCGATTCGGGCGGTGCTGGATAACTACTGGTACATTTTAAAATACAGAGTTCTTTAACACCTGCATTTCTTGCGACATCAACTGCTTGACTAATCTCCTTTAATGTAGCGCCACCCGTTGACATGATCATAGGTTTGCCTGTTTTCGCCACATAATGTATCAACTCATGATCAATGATTTCTGGAGAAGCAATTTTATAGGCTGGGGAATCGAACGACTCTAATAAATCAACCGCACTATTATCGAAAGGTGATGAAAAGCAGGTGATACCTATTTTACGCGCTAACTCAATCAAGTCATGATGGAATTCCCATGGCATATATGCTCTTTGGTAAAGATCGTAAAGATACTCACCTTTCCATGCCCCCTGTGCTTCAAAGTGTGGTAATTTACAGTCCATTGTTAAAGTATCTGCAGTATAGGTTTGAAGTTTTATAGCATCTGCACCTGCTTCTTTCGCTGCATACACCAACTCTTTAGCTCGGGCTAAGTCTTGGCCATGATTAGCTGACATTTCAGCAATAATATACGCTGGTTGGGTTGGACCTATTTTTCTTCCAGCGATGGTAATTTCCGCATTAAAACTCACAAGCACCCCATCCAATCGGTATCATTTTACTTTTTGGCATTCTTTCATAGATATATAGCAATAAAAAGCTTTTAGATGCGAGAAACATGCCGATTCATGAGTAAACAACGAGTTTGTGTGATAATTAAGCAAAAGCCAAAAGAATAACTAGATTCACTCATGAAGTCTTTGCTTTTACTGAAAAAAGCGGTGTAATCTTTGCTTAACATTGTTATCAAGCACCACACTTTATAGAGAATAAATGAAATGGCCGAGTTATTGATAATTATTCAAGCACGTATGACCTCAACTAGATTGCCAGGTAAGATCTTGATGCCTATCGGCGATAAACCCGTGTTACAAATCATGATAGAAAGGCTCGGTAACTTAAAAGCGCACATCGTTATTGCCACCACCAATGACGGCTCAGAACAACCCATCATTGAGCTCTGCCAAAAGCTTGACGTTAAATATTTTCAAGGGGATACCGACAATGTACTTGAGCGTTACTACTTAGCAGCAAAACAATTTGGCGCACACCAAGATACTGCCATTATGCGTCTCACCAGTGATTGCCCATTAATAGACTACGGATTAGTCAAACAATGCATTACAACTTACCAAGAAAATAACTATGACATGGTAGGTCTTGGCCCTCACTCAGGCTTTCCAAGGGGATTAGATACCTGTATTTTTTCTTTTAATTTACTTCAAGTGACTCATAAAAAAGCAATACTACCATCAGATAGAGAACATGTTACCTGTGGTATGGCAAAATTTAATAATATCAATAGTTTTGTTATTTCAGCATATGAAGATTTAACCCAGTTTCGCTTAACACTTGATGAGCCAGATGATTACACGGCTATTTGCGCCGTCTACCAATTATTTAATCATCGAGTCGATTTTGATTACCGCGCATTAAACCAAGCGTTAAAAGCCCATCCTGAAATTGCAGAAATTAATCAGCACGTTGAACAGAAAAAAGTGTGATACGTCAATATCTAACGTCCACAAAATCAACATTTATAATAATTTTTAAGGCACATTATGTTACATGTATTAGTTCAAGCAAGCTCTCGCTCATGGCAAGGTTGGGAAGATTTTTGTACAAACCCAGCTGAAGGGAAACCAGCTGTCCAATATACCGTTGATAAATTTCTAGAAGCATCCAATGAAATCAAAATCACTTTGATTGCACCTAAATTTGATTCATCTGGATTATTTCCAGAGCTATTTAAAGATTATGATCCAAATCGCTTTAATATCCAATTTAGTCATGACGATAGTCCACTGATGAGAATGATAGATGCAACTCGAACTCAAACTGATGATGAATTCTTTTTAAGAGTTGATGGCCTTCATTTTGCGGTACTAGAACAAGTATCGATCGAAATGTTAGTTAATGCATGTGACTGTGATTGTATTAAATTTCCAGATGATTTTCCTATTCAATTTACAGCTGATGTATACCGTGTTGGAGCAATAAGAGCATTATCAGAACAGCCTATTGATCCTGCATTCGCAGTTCATCCTAAGTATGCATTTCTAGCTTCTCCCTCTCATCATAAGGTAAAATATATACCTGCACCGCCTGTTTCCAACGAATATTTATTATGGGCTCGAAATATAGCTAGATCTGTTTATGTCCCTAGAATTGCAACAAATGAAAATGCTAATAAAGCTGGTGATTTACATACATTTCATTATGAAATAGCTAAAAATTATTTAGTAAAAGATCAAAAAGTACTAGATTGTTCCTCGGGATGTGGAGAAGGTAGTGCTATTTTAAGCTCAGTAGGTGTACGAGTTATCGGTGGAGATATTGATGAAACTCAGGTAAAAATCGCTAAAACACAATTTGGCGATAATAAAAACATAGAATTTCAAATCGTGGACATTCTCAATCAACCCTTTGAAGATAGTACATTTGACACAGTTGTAAGTATTGAGACTATTGAACACGTCGAAGAAAATTCGTGCTTAAAAGAGATTATTCGCGTCTTAAAACCAGGTGGTTTGGCTATTATAAGCACACCACAAAATTCTTTGGGTCATATTCCAATTAATATTATGCATGAAAAAGAATATGCATTAGAAGAACTAACTGCTTTAGTTGAGCAATACTTTGA